>DASVHW010000422.1 GCA_036382395.1 Candidatus Binatia bacterium
AGCGTGCTCGTTGGCGCCAGCCGACTTGAACAGATCGATCAGAATGCGGCGGCGGCCGATTGGCGGCTCACGGCGGAGGAATTGGCGGAGGTCAATGAGCTCACATTTTCTTCGCTGTACTTGCAACCGGTACCCCGATTCCTCTGAATGACGAGTATGGTTGCGGTCAGTACCTGCGCTGCGGGACATTTTCTCTCTTCGCCCTCCGGGAGAGGACTCCCTCACCCTGCCCTCTCCCGGAGGGCGAGGGAAATCAAGTAAAGGAAAGGAATGACCATGAAGCGATTTGAAAAGCAGATAGCCCTTGTAACCGGCGCCGGATCGGGACTCGGACGCGCGACCGCCGTCCGCCTTGCTTCGGAAGGAGCCGCCGTGGCCTGCCTCGATGTGATCCTCGATGCGGCGAAGGAGACGGTCGCTTCGATCAACAAGACTGGTGGCACTGCGCGGGCGTATCAAGTCGACGTGTCGGACCCGGCATCTGTCCGAACAGTGGTCTCCGCGGCGGCAAAGGACCTCGGGCGTCCCTCCGTGCTGGTCAACTGTGCCGGCATTGGGAAGTTCGCCCATTCGCACGAGGTGCCGTTCGAGGAGTGGTCACGCATCATCGCTGTCAACCTCACCGGCAGCTTCCTCATGGCGCAGGCCGTCCTCCCCCACCTGCTCGAAGGCGGCGGCAACATCGTCAACATCGCGTCCACCGCCGGACTGATCGGCCAGCCCTACAGTGCCGCGTATTGCGCCTCGAAGGGCGGCGTCATCCAGCTCACCAAGGCCCTCGCCGACGAGTATCTGGACCGAGGGATCCGGGTCAACGCCGTCGCCCCCGGCGGCATGGCGACGCCAATGCAGGGGACCTTCAAGTTGCCGAAAGACGCGGACTACAACAAGATCACGAAGCTGATGACGCCGCTGGGCGTTGCCCAGCCTGAAGAGGTTGCGGCCATGGTGGCGTTCGTGGCCTCCGAGGAAGGTCGCTACATGACCGGCGCGATCGTCTCCGTCGATGGCGGCCTGACGATCTGAAGAGAGAGATGGTGGAGAGCAGACACTCGTTCTGCCGCGTCTGCGCCGCCTTCTGTGCGATCGAGGTCGACGTGGAGAATGGCCGGGTCGTGGAGGTTCGCGGCGACCGTACCGACCCGATGAGCCGCGGGTACACCTGCGCCAAGGGCCGCCAGCTCCCACATGAGGTGAACGACCCAGACCGTCTGCGCTCGTCGCTGGTGCGCACCGCGGACGGCCGATTCGCACCGATCTCCAGCGAACAGGCAATGGATGAGATCGCGACGCGGCTCTCGGAAATTATCCGCCGGCATGGTCCGCGGGCGGTGGCGAGCTACAGCGGGACGGCCGCATACTTCAACGCCGCCACACTGCCGGTGGTCAAGGCGTGGCACCGCGGCATCGGCTCGCCGATGAACTGCAGCAGCGTCACCATCGACCAGCCTTCCAAGATCATCGCCGTGGGCCGTCACGGCTTCTGGGGCGGCGGTCCGCACGCATTTGCCACCGCCGACGTGATCATGCTCATCGGCAACAACCCGCTGGTCTCGGCGCTGCATCAAATGGGCGGACCGCCCGGCTTCTATCCCAACGCCTTGCGTGAGGCGCGCCAGCGCGGACTCAAACTGATCTGCGTTGACCCGCGTCGCACCGACACCGCGCGCATGGCCGACATTCACCTTCAACTCCAACCGGGTGAAGATCCGACGCTCCTGGCCGGCATGCTGCGCGTCATCCTGACCGAGGAACTGCACGACGTCGAGTTCTGCCGAGAGCATACCGATGGTCTGGAAGAGCTGCGCAACGCCATTGCCGGATTCACGCCGGAGTATGTCGAGCGCCGCGCCGGCGTGCCCGCGGAGCGGATGATTGCGGCGGCGCGGCTCTTTGCCGCCGGCCCGCGGGGTTGCGCCAGCTCGGGTACCGGCCCCGACATGGCGCCGCACCCCAACCTGACCGAGCATCTCATCTGCTGCCTCAACACCGTCTGTGGCCGGTGGTCGCGTGAAGGCGAGCGCGTGAACGTGCCGAGCCTGCTCACCCCGCTTCTGCCGCGGCCGGCACAGGCTTTTCCGCCGGAGATGCTGCCCGCTGAAATCAATCTGACGCTCAGCGCCGAACGCTCCCGTATCCGCGGACTGCGCCAGGTCTATGGCGAGATGCCGACGGCCGCCCTTGCCGACGAGATCCTCGAACCCGGCGATGGTCAGGTGCGCGCGCTCATTGTGGTCAGCGGCAGCCCCGTCGCCGCCTGGCCGGACCAGGAGAAGACGGTGCGCGCGCTCGAAGGGCTCGAACTGCTGGTCTGCCTCGACATCAGGATGAACGCCACCTGTCGCCGGGCGCACTATGTCATCGGCTGCCGCCACCCCCTGGAGCGTGACGATCTACCGGATTTTCAAGATCGACTGTACGAGCAGCCCTACACCCGCTACACCCGCGCTGTTGCTGCACCGGTCGGCGACATCATCGAAGAGCGGGTGTTCTTCGCCGGGCTGGCGCGCCGCATGGGAACGACGATCGAGCTCGCCGGAGGCCGACTCGACACGGAGAAGGTGCCGAGCACGCTCGAAGTGCTCGAATTGATCTACCCGAGCGCGAAAGTACCTATACGCACCATCGCTGAGCACGAAGATGGCCACATCTACGACGGCATCGACGTACTGGTCTCGCCTCCGATCCCAGGACTCAGCGGCAGGCTGCGGCTGACCCCGGATGGCATCGTCGATGAGATCCGTGAGGTTTTCGACGAACCGGCGTGTGAACCCGGCCGCTATGGTTGCAACGGTGCGTTCACTCACCTTCTGATCTGTAGCCGGCTCAAACACGTCATGAACTCGGTTGGGCACAACTTTCCGCAGGCGCGCACGCACGGCACCAACAACCCGGCCTACATGCACCCCGATGACCTGGCACAGCTCGGCTTCGCATCGGGTGACCTGGTGGAGATCGTGTCGGAAGACGGAAGGGTTCCGGCGATTGTTGAAGCGTCCGGCGACATACGGCGCGGTGCCATTGCGATGGCGCACGCGTTCGGCGGAGACCCGAAAGAGGAAGCCGACGTGCGCAGCGTCGGCAGTAACGTGGGTCGCCTGATCTCGACCACTCACCACTTCGACCCGATTGCCGGAATGCCCCGCCAGAGCGCAATTCCCGTGCGCCTGCGCCGCGCCGTGAGGGGGACTTGATTCATGGTCGATGTCGATGTGAGCTTTCAGGGTCCAAGTGATCCCGAGCGTGTGAAGCAAGCCCTCGCCCGGTGGCTCAACGAGCGCTGGCGGGCAGCGACCACCATTCAAATCCACGACTTCGCAACGCCTCAGTCCAGCGGATATTCAAATGAGACCGTGATGTTCCGTGCCTCGTGGCGCGAGGGGGGACAGCCTCGCGACAAACGCTACGTGCTGCGAATGGAGCCGCAGCGGCTGCCGGTCTTTCCGCTGCAGACATCCGTGCAACGCCCATCGGTGGAGGTGCAGTATCGCGCCATGAAGGCGGTCGCCGACCACAGCACCGTCCCGCTCGCCCCGTTGGTCGGCTACGAGGCGAGTCCGACCTGGGTCGGTGCGCCGTTCTTCGTGATGGGGTTTGTCGAAGGCCGCGTACCCGTCGACGTGCCGCTGTACACGCTGGCGGGATTCATCGTCGAGGAGGCGACGCCGGCGCAGCGGCGCCGTGTCATCGAGAGCGGGCTCGACGTACTGGCGCAGATCCACCGCATTGACTGGACGCGGGCCGATGTCGACTGGCTTGTGCCACAGGGACGATCGCCCGGTCTGCGCTGGCAACTCGATCTCCATCGCGATTACGTGCACGCGCAGCTGCGCGGCCGCGCACATCCGATCCTGGAGCCGGCGCTGGCGTGGCTCGAAGCGCATTTTCCGGGCGAAGGCGGGCTCGGGATCAGCTGGGGCGATGCGCGCATCGGCAACATGATCTTCGCCGACTTCGAGTGCGCGGCGGTGACTGACTGGGAAGCGGTCGCCCTAGGCCCTGCCGAGATGGACCTGGGCTGGTGGCTGATGTTCGACCGCTACGCGCACGAGTCCGCCGGCGCCACGCGCCTGGACGGCATGCCGACACGCGAGGAACAGAAGGCCTACTACGAGTCACGCGCGGGGCGTCGCCTCGGCGACACGCGCTACTTCGAGATCCTGGCAGCGACGCGGTTCACGGCCGTGATGATCCCGAACGGCGACCGCTTCACCGCCGACGGCCGCGTGCCCGCGGAGATGAACCTGGCGATCCACAACCCGGGGACGCAAGTGCTCGCCGACCTGCTCGAAATCCCCTACCGTTGGACCGACCCGCCGCGGTAAACAGCGAACGTGACCAAACCGATGCAACTCGGACGGCTCTTCAGCCCCCTGCGTATCAAGTCCATGGAGCTGAAGAACCGTATCGTCATGCCGCCGATGACCACGCTGCTGGCCGGCCCAGGCGGGGAGATCACCGATCGCTTCATGGCATTCTACGCCGCACGGGCGCAGGGCGGCGCGGCCTTGATCACCGCTGAGACGGCGGACGTGCATCCGTACACCCACAACCTCTCCATTGGCGACCGTGGCTTCACCGCCATTTATGATGATCGGTTCATTCCCGGCTTCCGGCGCTTCACGGATCGCCTCCACGCAGCCGGAGCGAAGGTCTCTCTTCAGCTCCACCACTCCGGGGGCGCGATGATGATGCTGGATCCGTCCTGCCCGCCCGTCGCGCCCTCGGCCATCCCCTGCCCCGGGGGCGCCGTGCCGCGGGCCCTGGCCATCGACGAAATCCAAGGGCTGGTGGAGGCCTTTGGCGCCGGCGCGCGCCGGGCGCGAGAAGCCGGCTTCGATGCCGTCGACATCCACGGAGGCCACGGCTACCTCATCGCCCAGTTCATGTCGCCCTACTTCAACCGCAGGGCAGACCGCTACGGCGCCGATATCAGTGGCCGCCTTCGTTTTGCCATCGAAGTCCTGCGCGCGGTGCGCCGGAATGTCGGCGGCGATTTCCCGGTCATTTTCCGCTTCAGCGCCGACGAACGCGTGCCCGGCGGTCGCACGACGGCCGAGTCCGCCGTCATCGCTCCTCTCCTGGTGGAAGCCGGCGCGGACTGCCTCAGCATCACCACCGGCATGCACTTCACTTTGCTGTACACGGTGGCGGCAATGGGAATGCCCCAGGGCCTCAACGTCGAGTCGGCGGCGGCGATAAAATCCGCTGTAGGTGTTCCGGTCATGGTCGCGGGGAAATTGAATGACCCCGTGCTGGCCGAGTCGGTTCTGGCCGCGGGCAAGGCTGACCTGATCGCGATCGGGCGCGGGTTGATTGCCGATCCCGAGCTGCCCAACAAGTTGAAGAACGGACGAAGCGAGGACATCCGGTGGTGCATCGCCTGCAACCAAGGCTGCATTGGCGGTATGATTGCTGGCTTGCCCTTCACGTGTCTGGTCAACCCGGAAGCGGGCCAGGAGAGCGAGCCGAAGGCAACCCCGGCCGCGCGCGCCAAGCGCGTGCTGGTGGCAGGAGGCGGGCCGGCAGGCATGGAGGCCGCCCGGAGCGCGGCGCTGCGGGGACACACGGTCGTTCTTTACGAGCGCGATGAACAGCTCGGCGGGCAGTTCCTCCTCGCAGCCGTACCTCCACGGAAGCACGAGATCGCTCCGTATCTGCGTTACATACAGCACCAACTCACGAAGCTCGGCGTCGAGGTGGTCCTGGGTCAGGCGCTGACCCCTTCCATCGTAGAGGCAGTGAAGCCGGATGTCGTCATCGTAGCGACCGGGAGCCAGCCGCTCATCCCCGACGTGCCTGGGATCAACGCGGCCAAAGTGGTCACCGCTCACGATGTTCTCGCCGGCAAGGTCGTAACCGGCCAGCGGGTGCTGGTTGTTGGCGGCGGCCAGGTCGGATGTGAGACGGCTGAGTTTCTGGACCGCTACGGCAAACAGGTCACCGTCGTCGAAATGCGTTACGAAATCGCGCCGGATGTCTTTTTCGTACCGCGAGCGGCGCTCATCCATGCCTTCGAACAGACCCAGGTGACGACGATGACCGCAACCACAGTCGTCGAGATTACCTCCGACAGTGTGGTGCTCGAACGCGACGGGCAACGGCACGTGGTGCGCGACATCGAAACCGTCGTCCTGGCCGCGGGCGTCCGTCCGGTCAGCCCGCTCGCGGAAGCGGTGAAGAATCTGGTCTCGGAAGTCCACGTGATCGGCGACGCCGGATGTCCGGGCAGCGCCATGGACGCCATCGCCGCCGGGGCGGGAATCGGCAGGCAAATCTAGCGCGCTGAAGTCTGGAGAGGAGACGGAACACAATGGCCCACACCACGCATCCACCACTGGCAAGCGTTCGCGTGATCGAGAGTTCCCTGCTCGGCCCGGGAGCGATCACGACGCATCTAGCCGACCTCGGCGCCGAGGTCATCAAAGTGGAATCACCGTCCGGCGACTACGTTCGCGATATGACCTGGCCGATCATCAACGGCGTGTCGCTTTTCCACCTGCACATCAGCCGCGGCAAGAA
>DASVHW010000423.1 GCA_036382395.1 Candidatus Binatia bacterium
TGGCGGTACCGCTGAACATCTTCTACATGATGGCCCACGCTGAAACCAACCTGCGATCGTTGCTGCGCCTGGGTGGCACCATCCTTTCGAAGCAGCAGCTCAGCGATCGTCTGCGCGAGCTGGCTATTCTCCGCATCGCCAGCATTTCGCCAGCACGGTACGAATGGGTGCAGCACGTCCCCATCGCCAAAGCCGCCGGCGTAACCGCAAGCCAGGTGAAGGCACTCGAAGCTGGTGATCTCAGCGCCGACTGTTTCGACACGCGAGACCGCCTCGTTCTTCGGTTCACCGATGAGGTGGTGCGTGACGTGCGGGCCTCGGACGAAACCTTTGGGCTGATGACCAAACAGTTCCCACCGCGCGAAATCGTCGAGCTCACCCTGGCCATCGGCTACTACATGCTGATCGCCCGGCTGCTCGAAACCACCGGCGTCGACCTGGAGGCGGACGCTGGGACCAAGGTCATTGATGCGCTAAAGTAGCAGGCCAACGTGGTGTGTGATGATCAAAGTCATCGGCCTGGATCATTTCGTTCTGCGAGTGTGTGACCTCGACACTTCGCTGCGCTTCTATCGTGACACCTTGGACCTGCCGATCTTGTACCTCGACGAGTACCGGGCCGGGCAACGCCCGTTCGTGTCGGTGCGCGTGGGCGACCAGTTGCTCGATCTGGTCCCCGACCCCACCTACGATCCGCACCGGGGCAAGGACACGGGCGGCTTCCTGCATTTCTGCATGCAGATCGAAGGCGGCCGCTTCGCCAGCATCATTCCGTGGCTGAAGAAGCATGGAGTGAACGTCCTCGAAGAGCAGCCTATGTTGCGCATGGGGGCGCGCGGCCTGGGCCTGTCCATCTACGTCACCGATCCCGACGGCTACGTCGTCGAACTGAAAGAGCACGCGGCGTGATGACGGCAGCGCCACGATGGATGTCCTGCGCGCGCATCGCCGGAGCGGTGCTGCTGCTCTCGTGCCTGGCCACGAGTGCCGGCGCAGCGGACATCGATTGGGCGGAAGTCGAGAGCCAAGCGACCGAGTTCTTGAGCGCCTACATTCAGATCGACACCTCCAACCCGCCGGGCAATGAAACCGCGGCAGCCAGGTTTCTGGCGGACCGCTTCCGCCAGGTTGGCATCGAGACCGACATCTTCGAATCCGCGCCGGGCCGCGGTTCAGTGCTCGCCCGCATCAAAGGGACGGGCGGCCTGCGCCCGATCATTTTCCTGAACCACCTCGACGTGGTCCCGGCGACGCCGGAAGGTTGGGACCTGCCGCCATTCTCCGGCACGGTTCGCGACGGCTACGTCTACGGTCGCGGTGCGATTGATTGCAAGGGCCCCGGCACCATCGAAGCGATGGCGGTGTTGCTCCTCAAACGCCAGGGCATCGCGCTGAAGCGTGACGTCATCTTTCTGGGCACGGCGGATGAGGAAACCGGCGGCAAGCTCGGCGCCGGGTGGATGGTGGCTGAGCACTTCAAGGACCTTCACCATGCCGAGTTCGTTCTGAACGAAGGAGGCAGTGTGCGGCTGCGGGCCGACGGCTCGCGCGCCTACGAGATCGCCGTCTCGGAGAAAACCCCGTGTTGGCTGAAGCTCGAGACAACCGGTGTTCCCGGGCATGGATCGTCCCCGCCGCCGGAAACCGCGGTGACCCGGCTGATCCGAGGGCTCGATCGTGTGCGCGGCTACGAGGCGCCGCTGCGCGTGACGCCGGAAGTGCAAACCTACTATGCCGCGTTGGCTGCGACGCTACAGGGTGAGCGGCGCGAACGATTCAAGGACCTGCGTGCCGCGCTTGCCGACGCCGACTTCCGCCGCGCATTTCTGCAAGACCCGCATGACGCAGCGCTGGTCCGCAATACGATCACCCCAACTGTCCTCAATGGCAGCCAGAAGACCAACGTCATCCCCTACGCGGCCAGCGCCGAACTGGACTGCCGGCTGCTACCGGGTGAAGATCCCGAGGTGTTCGTCCGCACGCTGAAGGACACGATCGGCGATCCGGAGGTTACGGTGCGCGTGCTGCTGAATTTCCCGCCGACGTCATCACCGTCGGCCACGGCCTTCACCGCCGCCGTGCGGGCCCTGGCCGAAGGCGAGGGCGCGCCGGTGGTTCCCAGCGTCCTCACCGGATTTACCGACAGCCATTACTTCCGGGAGAAAGGAATCGCCAGCTACGGTTTCGTTCCGTTCGATCTGAGCGAAGACGAGGAGCGGCGCGAGCATGGCGTCAACGAGCGCGTATCCACGCACAACCTGCGCGAGGGCACGCGCCGGCTGATGGACCTCCTGCAACGTTTGGATGTCGAGGCTCAACACGATGAACAAGCGCAAAGCAAGACCCGGTGACTTTCGTTTCGTCTCGCGGGTTGATGACGCGCCGCGCCTGCCGCGGCAGTGAGGCCTTCTCATGTGGATACCCGACCTACCGGTGCTGGAGAAGATCGTGCGCGCGGCGGCAGTGTATCTCTTTCTGCTCGTGGGCTTACGCCTCACGGGGAAGCGCCAGATGGGGCAGATGTCGGCGTTCGACCTCGTGGTGCTGTTGATCATCAGCAACGTGCTGCAAAACGCCATGATCGGCAACGACAACTCGGTGCTCGGAGGATTCCTCGGCGCCGCAACGATCCTGCTGCTGAACTACGGCGTGACACGCCTGGCGTTCTCGCGCCGAGGCCTCGAGCGGTTGATCGAGGGGGCCCCCACACTCCTCATCCACAACGGCAAGGTGATCGAAGCGAATCTGCGGCGAGAGCTGCTGACGCGGGATGAACTCATGGCCGGGCTGCGGCGGCAAGGGATCATGGCCGTCGAAGAAGTGCATGTGGCGCTGATCGAGGAGACGGGAACGATTACGGCGGTGAGAAGGGAGCATGCCGCCGTCCGCGTTCAGCCATCAGCTTCGGAAAACCCGAAACCATGAGCTGGAGCGGTAGCGGACTTGGAGCTTAGTGCTGACAGCTGATGGCTGAACGCTACCAGTACCCCTACGGCACTTCCGGATCGAAAAGCGGTGTCCAGTGGTCCAGCGACAGAGCTCCGTCAGCGACGATGGCGGCACCGTTGATGTAGCGGGCTGCGGGGGAACAGAGGAACAGGACCATGGCGGCGATCTCGTCGGGCTCGGCCAGCCGGTGCGCCGGGATATCCTTCAACTGGAGGGCCTCGTAGTTCTCCTGCTCGGCCCGGACGTACTCTTCTTCACGCAGGCCGGCGGTGGAGACGCTGCCTGGGGCCAGCGCATTGATGGTCACGCCGTGGCGCGCATAGTAGTACGCCAGCGACCGGGTCATGTTGACCACGCCGGCGCGCGCCGCACCTGAATGTACGAACGCCGGGGCGCCGCGGTCGAATGAGTAGATGTGCACGATATTGACGATCGCGCCGGATCCACGCTTGATCATGTGCGGACCGACGCAACTGCACACGTTCCAGGTGCCGTTGAGGTTCAGGTCGATGACCGATCGCCAGCCGCGACCGCTGATCTCGGACGGCCGCCCCGGAAACTGCCCGCCGGCATTGTTCACCAAGCAGTCGATCGCGCCGAACCGCTCGATCGCCTTTTGAATCAACGCCTCGACCTGATCGATCTCCCTAATATTCGTCGGGACCGCCAGGCACTCCACGCCGGCGGCTGTGATTTCGGCCGCCGTCGGGTTGAGGTTTTCCGGCTTGCGGCTGGCGATGACCACATTGGCGCCCAGGCGCGCGAACGCCAGCGCGATCGCCTTGCCAATGCCGCGCCCGCCGCCGGTGACGAGCGCAGTCTTGCTCCGGAAGAGCCCGTCTGAAAAGACGCCGAGCGGATTCGGATCAGACGTCATCCGGCCCCGCCCTCACCACTTCGTCGGCCAGTGCGGGTGCCAGGGACGTTCCCGTTCGAAGGCACGAGCCACCTGCAGCACGAGGTCTTCGTGGTGGCGTGGGCCGACGATCTGCATGCCCATCGGCAAGCCCGCACGCGACAAGCCGACGCGGACCGTCGCCGCCGGGTGCCACGAGAGGTTGAAGGGGATCGTAAAGGACGCGACACCGGCAACGATCTGCTGCCGGCCCTCGGTCTCCTCGGGAAAAGGGCCTTTCGCCGGCGGCGGATCGTATGGCACCGTGGGAGTCACCAGCAGGTCCACACGCTCGAACAACTCCGCGCACCAATCGTTGAGGCGAATACGTTCCTGCGCCGACTTTCCCCACAGCTCCGGCGTCATCTGCCAACCCATCTTCACGCCCTCGATGAAGCTGCGGCCGAACTGACTTTCCTGCGCAGGCAACAGCGGGTGCAGATGCGCGGCCAGCTCGAACAGCCCGAGCAGAGCCCATTCGCGGCCGAGCTGCGGCGGTCCGCCTTCGATCCGCTCCAGCCGGTGGCCCAGCCGCTCAAACACTTTGGCGGCGTCCTCGACCGCGACGGCGACATCCGACTGCACGACCGCGTAGCCGAGATCCGGAGAGTAGCCGATCCGTAGCTTGTTGGGCAGCGGCTCGCGGACCGCTCGCATATACGAAATGCCCGGGTGCGGAAGGCTGTTGGGATCGTACGGGGAGCTGCCGACGACCTGATCGAGAAACAGCGCCGCATCCTCCACCGTCTTGGTGAGTGGTCCGACGACCGACGTGTCCTGATACTCCCAGTGTTCGAACGGACCGCGGGGAATCCGTCCGAACGACGTCTTCAGGCCGAAGGCGCCGGTGAAGCTTGCCGGGATCCGAATGGAGCCACCACCGTCGCTGGCGGTAACCAGCGGCAACACACCGCCGCTGAGCGCGGCGGCCGAACCTCCGCTCGACCCGCCCGGTGTCCGTTCGAGGTTCCAGGGAGAACGGGTAACGCCATAGACCAGGTTTTTCGTGATCGCCGTGTGGCCGAACTCTGGCGCGTTGGTCTTGCCGACCACGATCGCTCCGGCCGCACGCAGGCGCTCAACCTGCGTCGAGTCGCACCGGGCGACGTGATCGCGGAACGGCAACGACCCCTGCGAGGTGGTCAAACCCTCGGCATCTTCGAGGTCCTTGACGCCGAACGGGACGCCCTCGAGCGGCCCGGCGGTACCACGCATGCAGCGTTCCTCCGCCGCGCGCGCATCACGCAGCAGTACCTCCCGGTCACGCAACACCACCACGGCATTCAGGTTGGCGTGCGTGGCATCGATGCGAGCCAGGACCGCCCTCATCAGCTCGACCGGCGACGCCTTGCGGGCACGGAGCATCTCGGTCAACTGCACCAGGGTGAACTCGAGCAGTTCGTTCATCACACCTCACCTTATCGAGATTTCCGTCCTGGGTCAGTGTCTCTTCGCGGGGCCCGAGAGTCTCCGCGACTGGCTGAGCCGCCGATCCCTCTGTGCGTCAAGCCAGTCCCGTCGACTTGCTTCTCGTTACTTGCCGAAGCGCTGCAAGGCGGTGGAATCGAACAGGTTCGCCTCCAGGGGCATGCGCCGATAGGAAGCGGCTTTGGGATCCGGACGCATACCGCCGAGGGTGGCGCGATTGTGTTTCACATTCTCGGCACAGGCCCAGACCATGGTGCCGATCGGTAACCATTCCTGTGCGTCCGGCGGACCCACCGGACTGTTGACGCGTGCAATGAATTGAGAGGCACCGATCAGCTCGCCGGTCCAGTCGAATTTTCGGCTCCAGGCGCCATCCCACGTTTCCGCGTCGATCCACAGTTGCAGCTTGCCGTACAAGTAGTACTTGTCCCGGGGGATACCGTCGACGATCCAGAAGCTGCGTTTGGCCAGGGCCGCATCGGTCGGCGCCCATGGCGCGCCGCTCCAGTTCGGCGTCCGGTATCCGACCGTCGGAGGATTGAGGTCCGTCAGGACAACCCACCCTCCACCGGGGGCTGGCGTCGTGGGAACCGGGCCATTGAGCGTGTTGGGGTCGACGATGCGCAGTCCCTCTCGCTGCCCCACCAGCTTCCACTCGAAGTCTTCCGGTTTGCCGTCGAAAAAGAAGCCGTCATCCCCACTGAAGTCGGAGCCCAGGTAGCCGTCTGATCGGTTGGCCGGGCTGACCGCGCGCACGCGGCGCAGCGCCGGCACGAAGGCCCACACGGAATCGTGCTTGTCGGCGTCGCGGTAGCGCCACGTCAGCGAGGCCGTCCCCTGCAGGTCGGCGGGAGTCTGTACCACTCCCAGGAATTGGCTTTGCAGGTTCATCGGATTGGGCTCGCGATACTTCACATCCTGGCCGTCCAAGAAATGAAACCATCCGTTGGCAACGATGTCGCGATCGACACCGGTGCGGTTCAGCAGCGTCACCAGCGTCCGGTTGTACGAGCTACCGCCAGCCCAGTATGCGAGAAACTGATTCCACACGATCTTGACTGCCGCCTTCGGATCGGTGGCATTCACAGTGGGAAACGGCAGCCCGTAGACGTACGGTAGGGGTTGGCCCGTAGCGCGGTAGACGATGGTGCCGCGGTCATTCACGTCGAGCGTCGCGGTATTGGTCTGCGTCGCTTCCGAGAAGGCTTTCTCCCAGTGGGCGTTGCCAGTCGGATACTCGACGATCCGGTTCTTGTAGTCGCCAGTCTGGTAGTGTTTCAGAATTTCCGGCGGCAGCAGATCCTTGGCCAACTGCGAATTGTTCTGGTCGAGAACGACCCCCGGCTTCAGCTCGGCCGTGTCATCCTGGCGAGCTTGGCTGTGCGCCACGGGCGCAGCGCACAGGTGAATCAGCACTCCGACCACCCCGATGGATACTGCTCGGGCAACGATGCTCCTCATATAGAACACCCCTTCCCAGCGCCCATGCGCCGATAGCTACCCCAGAGACCGACCAACAGATATCAGTCCCTGCGATCACTTATCAACAGTTCGCAGACGGCAGGCTGCAACATGTACCTCCGCCGGCAACCCCGGAGCGGGTTGACAGGCCTGGTCGCCGAAGCCGACCAAGCTGGCGGCAGTCGACGCCGCTTCACGCCTATTCGAGTGAGAGCGCCTGGCGCGGGCAGCGGCGCACCGCCGCTTCGATCTTCGCACGCAGGTTTTCGCCCGGATCTTGCACGCGCAGATGGGCGCGGTCATCCTCGCCCACTTCGAACACCTCGGGGCAGACCGTCACGCACACCGCGTTACCTTCGCACCGATCGTAATCCACGAGAATCTTCATGATGCCAGCCTCCTATCGTGCCTCGGGCGTAAACGCCACCGGCATGCGTTTGATGCCGTTGATCAAGCTCGAACGCAAACGCGCCACCGGACCCGCGGGCTCCATGTCCGGCAGTCGCCGCAACAGCTCCTCGAAGATGACGCGGATCTCGAGGCGCGCCAAGCTGGAGCCGAGGCAGAAGTGCTCACCGATGCCGAACGCAAGGTGGTCGTTCGGCGTGCGGGCGACGTCGAAGCGGTCGGAGTCGGGAAACACCTCCTCGTCGCGGTTGGCGGAAGCGTAATAAATCAAGACCTTGTCGCCTTCCCGGATCTTCTGGCCGCGCATCTCGGTGTCACGCGTCGCGGTGCGGCGGAAACTCATCACCGGCGAGACCCAGCGCAGCATCTCGTCAACCGCCGTTGGCATGAGCGACGGGTCCTGCAGCAAATGGGCCCGCTCCTCCGGGTGCTCCATCAAGGCGAGCATACCTCCGGAGATGAGATTGCGCGTCGTCTCGTTGCCGGCGACCATAAGCAGCAAGAAGAACAGATCAAACTCCAGTTCCGTCAGCTTTTCCCCATCCACCTCCGCACTCATGAGCAGGCTGACCAAGTCATCACCCGGCTTGTTCTTGCGCTCGACGGCAAGCTTATTGGCGTAGGTGTACACTTCCATCGCCGCCTTCTTGCCGTCTTCCTCCGACGTCGCATACTCCGGGTCGTCGAAGCCGATGAGGCGGTTGCTCCAGTCGAACAGTGCGTGCCGGTCCTCGATCGGAACGCCCATCATTTCGGCGATCACGTGCAACGGCAATTCGGCGGCAACGTCCTTCACGAAGTCACATTGCCCTTTGCGCGCCACGGCATCGATGATCTCGGTCGTGATCTCGCGGACGTGAGGTTCGAGTCGCGCCACCATACGCGGCGTGAACCCCTTGTTGACCAGCGCGCGGATCTTGGTGTGTCGCGGCGCATCCATGTTGAGCATGAGCATCTGTGTCTGCGCCAGTTCTTCCGGCCCCAACTCCTGGAACAAGGCGGTCCGCCTGGCCGAGGAAAAGGTCTTGGGGTCGCGGGAGACAGTGACCACGTCCTGGTACTTTGTGATGGCCCAGAACGACGGGCCTTCGGGGTCCTTGTGCCAGAAGACTGGGGCAGTAGTCCGTAGCAGTTTGAAGGCGGCGTGCGGGACAGCCGGCACGTAGGTGTCGGGGCTGGCCAGGTCGATATCAGAGAGCCGCTGGGGCGCAGCCGCTCCCACGGTAACTTCACTCGTGGGCGTCGACACTGCTTCCATAATCTCCATCTCCTCGCAATAGTACGGTGTCCGTCAGAACCACGGATTCGGCTCGCCGCCACTCACGGTCTATCCTCGTGCGCGACCGCGCGGACGTCGGCGCGACGAACGCACCTCACCAGGTACGCTGCCATGGCAACAGCCTTGGATGTCACAACGGTCTAGGATTAATGAACAACCACGCCTACGTCAAGCACGGAGAGCTGTTCCAGCAGGGCCACGGCAAAGTCAGCGTCTGTCCGGTGATGGTCGGCGACGGTCAGCGCGGTATCCGAGTCTTCCGACCTACAAGCTGGCGAAGGAATTCGGTCTCCGCTGGCAGTGTGGAGGTTCAGCAGGTGGAAGGTTTCGCAACAACAGGAGATCCATTGGCAGGCTGTACCACTTCGGAGTACGAGAGCGACCGCGTCAAGGATGGAAGGTGATGCGAGTCAAGCAGGTTTGCTACCCTGAACCTAGGATCGGCCGCCATCCGGGGATTCGGTATGCTCGGCACACTCCCAGCTCCGCTTACGCAGCGAGCTCAACCCGCACCGTGCGCCCGATCCTCGCCTCGAGCGTAATCAACATCTCCAGACTGAATTTCTCCCATTTACCATGCACGAGGTCGGAGACCCGCGACTGAGCGACGCCAAGACGCTTGGCCGCCTCCACCTGGGTGAGCTTGTGCTTCTCAATATAGGAGCGCAGATCTCCCATGAGGCGTGCGCGCATTTGCAGAACCGCCGCTTCGGCGGGGTCGAATCCAAGATCCAAAAAGACGTTGCCACTCGACTTTGTAGTCCGCTTCTTCATCGCCTGCCTCCAATTTCTCGATACCGCCGGCGAGCCAGCTCGATATCCTCTTGCCGGGTCTTTCGCGTCTTCTTCTCGAAGGCGTGGAGCACGTATACGGCGTCAGCGAGCTTTGCGACGTAGATGACTCGCCATTCGCCAAGGGCGTGCACGCGTATCTCCATGGCCCCGGGGCCGACCTCCTTGACGGGCTTCCAGTCCGTGGGCGCCAGCCCCTGCTGGACGAAACTGAGCTCAAACCCCGCCGCACGGCGAGCCTCGGAAGGGAAGTGTCTGAGGTCCTCGCGGCTGGAGCCGACGAACTCCAAGGGCTTCATGGTTGGGGAACTGTATACGGTCCTCGGCGGAATATCAACAAACTAGATATTTGCCCCCCAGCGGATCGTGACCCGTGCCCGCCACACCGCCGGGAGGACGGGACGGAGTCGGGACGTAGTTATTATAAGTTGTTAAGCTCAGTTCAGCGCGACAGATATGGCAGGCTATCACACTTAACAATTTAACTACGTCCCCATATCCCCACAAACTCTACGTCCCCGTGGACCCCGTCCGAACCGCACTTGTGTTGCCCCGCCACCATGAGCGCGGGCGCCACCCCCGTCGCTCTCGCATCAGATTCTGTCTACTGCTGCTCCTCGTACGCGCCGATATCGACGTGCGCTCCGGATAGACGCGGCAGGCCGCGCTGATCGGTGGTGAGGTTCAGCGGTGGGCCGGTGACGCCATCGTCGCCGGCATCGATGGCCGGGCTGGCGCCCTTGCACGAGCGACTCGGA
>DASVHW010000424.1 GCA_036382395.1 Candidatus Binatia bacterium
GAGATGGTGATGCCGGGCGACAACATCCGGGTGAGCATCGAGCTGATCACCCCCATCGCCATGGATGAAGGGCTGCGCTTCGCGATCCGCGAAGGCGGCCGCACCGTCGGCGCCGGCGTCGTCGGCAAAATCATTAAGTGAGGTCGCGGTGAACGGGATCGCTTACCGCATTCTAGTGCTAACAGGCGACAACGAGCGATAGGTAGGCGATAAGCGAACCCATGAATGAAAAGATTCGCATACGTTTGAAAGCGTACGATCATCGATTGCTGGATCAATCAGTGAAAGAGATCGTCGAGACCGTACGCCAGACTGGGGGCAGGGTGGCCGGACCGATTCCACTACCCACGCACATCGAGCGGTTTACGGTGAACCGGTCGCCACACGTCGACAAGAAGTCGCGAGAGCAGTTCGAAATCCGGACCCATAAGCGGCTGCTCGACATTTTGGAACCGACCCAGCAGACGATCGACGCCCTCGGGAAACTGGACCTGGCGGCCGGAGTGGACGTGGAGATTAAACTGCATTGACGCTGGGCCGGCGTCCGCCCGACACTGGGGCGTACCGCCTAGTCACGTGCAAGAACTGACAGCACCATGATGGGACTGATCGGCAAGAAGTTGGGGATGACGCAAGTCTTCGACCCGAGGGGCGAGTTGATCCCCGTGACCGTTATCCACGCCGGCCCGTGTACGGTGGTGCAAACGAAGACCACCGCCAGCGACGGCTACGCAAGCGTCCAAGTTGGGTTCGGCGAAAAGAAGGCTCAGCGCGCGACGAAGGCGTACCGTAACCACTGCGTGAAAGCAGGCAAGGGAATCTTCAGTGTGTTGCGCGAGTTTCGCGCGCGTGATGATGAGACCTACACGGTTGGGCAGGAAATCGATCTGGAGAGCGTCTTCAAGGTGGGTGATCGCGTGGATGTGACCGGAACCACCAAAGGGCGCGGCTTTACAGGCGTCATCAAGCGCCACGGGTTCTCCGGTTTTCCGGGCAGTCACGGGACACACGAGTACTTCCGCCACGGCGGGTCGATTGGTAACCGGTCGTACCCAGGCCGCGTGTTAAAAGGCAAGCGCATGGCCGGGCAATACGGCAATGAACGCAACACCACCCAGAACCTGGAAGTGATCGAGATCCGGCCGACAGAGCACCTCGTGCTGGTGCGCGGCTGCGTTCCCGGGGCGCGAAACGGCTTGGTGTTGATCCGGCCGGCAGTCAAGGAGATACACCGTGGCTGAGCCGATTACGATGCCAGTCGTGTCGCAGCGCAACGAGGTGGTTGGGGAAATCGCCTTGCCGGCGGCCGTGTTCAGCCAGCCCGTGCGGCGCCACCTGCTGTACGAGACGGTCCGGATGCAGCAAGCGAATCGTCGCGCCGGTACTGCTGCCACAAAAACGCGCGCCTTTGTCAGGGGCGGTGGGAAGAAGCCTTGGCGCCAAAAGGGTACGGGACGCGCGCGCGCCGGTAGCAGTCGTTCTCCTATTTGGAGGGGGGGGGCCGTCATCTTCGGGCCACAACCACGGGACTACTCGTATCGCATGCCCGCATCAGCACGGAAGGCTGCGCTCTGCTCGGCGTTGGCGTCGAAGGTGCGCGAGGGGAAACTGCTGGTGCTGGATAAGATTGCGATCGAGGCGCCCAAGACCAAGTTGCTGGCCAAGCTGATCGCCGACCTCAAAGTGGAAAGCACCCTGATCCTCATCCCGGAAAAGGACGACGGTCTCGAACGCGCGGCGCGGAACCTGCCCCTTGTCAAGGTGCTGCGAACCGAAGGTGCGAATGTCTATGATTTGCTGCGCTACGACCGGCTTATCCTGACACCAGGGGCCGTGGAGGCTCTGAATCGGAGGCTAGGCGCATGAAGGATCTGCACCGCGTCATCGCGTCGCCCTTGATCACGGAGAAGGGTACGCTGGTCAATGAGCAGGGGAACCAGTTCGTCTTCCGCGTTCGGCCCGAGGCTAACAAGATCGAGATCCGTCGCGCCATTGAGACGCTTTTTAAGGTCAAGGTCGAGAAGGTTCACACCTTGAATTACCTGGGTAAGAATCGACGGGTGGGTCATTCGGTGGGACAGCGTCCGCGTTGGAAGAAGGCGTACGTGACCTTGGCCGCGGGACAGCGCATCGACTTTTTCGAGAACGTGTAGAGTATGGCAACGCGTCAGTACAAGCCGACATCTCCGGGGCGCAGATTCCGGAGCGTGCTCGTTTTTTCCGAGCTCACAGACAAGGAGCCTGAACGGCAGCTCCTTGCGCCCAAGCAGCGTACGGGCGGCCGCAATGCCCTCGGCCGCATGACCAGCCGGCACCGCGGTGGGGGTCACAAGCAGCGCTACCGGATCATCGACTTTCGCCGCGACAAGGATCTGGTGCCTGCAAAGGTGGCTGCGATCGAATACGATCCGAACCGTTCCGCCCGCCTGGCCTTGTTGAACTACGTGGACGGCGAGAAGCGCTACATCCTGGCACCGGTCGGGCTGCGGCCAGGAGATAGTGTCGCCGCAGGTGAAGGCGCCGACATCAAGCCGGGTAACGCGATGGCGCTGCGCCAGATTCCGACCGGTACTATGGTGCACAATATCGAACTCAAGCCGGGACGCGGCGCCCAACTGGCGCGGAGCGCCGGCGCCGCGGCGCAGTTGATGGCTAAAGAAGGCTCGCGGGCACTGCTGAAGCTGCCCTCGGGAGAACTACGGTACGTCCAGTTGACGTGCCGGGCGACCATCGGACAGGTTGGCAACGTCGATCACGAGAACGTCTCCCACGGTAAGGCCGGACGTAGCCGCTGGCTCGGGAAGCGGCCGCATGTCCGCGGCATGGCCATGAACCCCGTCGACCATCCGCACGGCGGTGGTGAGGGACGCTCGAAGGGCAATCACCCGCAGTCGCCATGGGGGCAGCCGGCAAAGGGATACAAGACGCGGCACAATCCCCGCACGGATCGACTCATCGTAAAGCGGCGGAGCCGCTAGGAGCAGCAGGTGGCGCGTTCAGTCAAGAAGGGACCGTTCGTGGATCTGCACCTTCTCAAAAAGGTGCAGACGATGAATGTGGCTCGGGAGAGACGGGTGATCAAGACGTGGTCGCGGCGCTCGACGATCACGCCGGACATGATTGGTCACACGCTCGCCGTGCATAACGGCCGCAAGTTCATCCCGGTGTTCGTTTCCGAGAACATGGTGGGACACAAGCTGGGGGAGTTTTCACCCACGCGCACCTTTCACGGGCACTCGGGCGACCGCAAGGCGGAAGCGAAGCCCTCAGCTGCCCCGCCCCCAGGGGCAAGGGCATAGCCATGGAAGCACGGGCCGTCAGCCGCCATCTCCGCATGGGACCACGCAAGGCGCGCGGGGTGGCAGACCTCATCCGCGGGAAGAACGTGGGCGAGGCCTTGATGATTCTGGATTTCATTCCCAAAAAAGGGGCGCGCCTCCTGGCGAAGACATTGAAGTCGGTGATTGCCAACGCCGAGAATCAGCAACGCGTCGACGTGGACCGGCTGTATGTGCGCCGCGTCATGATTGATGGAGGCGCCACGCTGAAGCGGTTCCTGCCGCGCGCGCATGGGCGGGCAACGCCAATACGGAAACGGACCAGCCACATCACCATCGTCGTCGACGAACGTTAAGGGGAGCATGGGACAGAAAACGCATCCAAAGGGATTTCGGCTCGGCATCACCGAGCAGTGGGACTCTAAATGGTTCGCTCGGCGCGACTACCAGCAGTTGCTGCACGAGGATCTTCGCATCCGCAAGTTCCTCAAGGAGCGCCTGTATCACGCCGGCATCTCGAAGGTGGAGATCGAACGCGCGGCAAACAAGGCAAAGATCAACATTCATACGGCGCGGCCTGGCATCGTGATCGGTAAGAAAGGCGCCGAGATCGAGAAGCTGAAGAGCGAACTCAGCAAACTGACGAAGAAAGAGTCGTTCATCAATATCCACGAAGTTCGCCGACCCGATGTCGATGGACAGTTGGTCGCCGAAAACGTCGCCTTACAGCTGGAGCGCCGCGTCGCCTTTCGGCGGGCCATGAAAGAAGCCGTCGGACGTGCTATGCGGATGGGAGCTCTGGGAGTCCGGATCCAGTGCTCCGGGCGTCTGGGCGGAGCGGAGATCGCCCGCACGGAATGGTACCGCGAGGGGCGGGTGCCACTTCATACGCTGCGGGCCGATATCAGCTACGGTTTGGCCGAAGGCAAGACAACCTATGGGGTCATCGGCATCAAGGCCTGGATCTTCCGCGGCGAGGTGCTCACCAAGGAAGAGGAGAAGCAACGGGCAGCCCTGGGCGGGTAATGGACCATGTTAGCGCCAAAGAAAGTCAAATACCGCAAGATGCAGAAGGGCCGGAGGCGGGGAACCGCCTACCGCGGCGCGACGCTGGCATTCGGTGATTACGGGCTGCAGGCGACCGACCGCGGCTGGATGACGGCGCGGGAGTTGGAAGCCGCGCGCGTCGCCCTGACACGCCACATTAAGCGCGGCGGCCGGGTGTGGATTCGGGTGTTCCCGGATAAGCCATTGACGAAGAAGCCGGCCGAAACTCGCATGGGAAAAGGCAAGGGTTCGCCTGAAGTGTGGGTCGCCGTCATTAAACCTGGCCGCGTCCTGTTCGAGATGGAGGGCGTTTCCGAGGAGACCGCCCGCGAGGCATTTCGTCTAGCGGCGCAGAAATTGTCGATCCCGACGCAGTTCCGCGAACGGGTTGGCGCGGTGGGAGCGGCGCATGGAGCCTAAGGAACTGCGCGACAGTAGCGATGAGGAGCTGGAGGTGAGGGAGCGTGAATTGAAGGAGTCGCTCTTTCTCCTGCGGCTGCGACATAAGACGAACCAGCTCGAGAGCCCCGCACGGCTGGCGCAGACCCGGCGCGATATCGCCCGCATCAGTACGATACGACGCGAGCGTGAGTTGGAGAGGAACCGCTAGTGGAAGAGTGCAAGCGAGGTAAAGCCAAGACCCGTGAGGGCGTGGTGGTCAGTAACAAGATGAACAAGACCGTCGTGGTGATGGTGGAGCGGCTCGTCCAGCACGCTAAGTACAAGAAACACCTGCGGCGGCGGGACAGGGTGAAGGCGCACGACGAGCGAAACAGTTGCGGCATTGGAGATCGGGTGCTGATAGCCGAGACGCGGCCGTTGAGTCGAGACAAGCGCTGGGCTGTCCGCGCAATTCTCGAAAAGGCAGCGTGAGGAGGCTCGTCGGCGTGTTGGGCGAGTGGGAGCGGATATGGTGCAGTCGGAAACCGTTTTGGATGTCGCAGATAACTCAGGAGCACGGAAGGTGCTTTGCATCAAAGTGCTCGGTGGTAGCCGCCGGCGATATGCGTCCCTTGGAGACATCATCGTGGTGTCGGTGAAGGAAGCGATTCCCAACGCCAAGGTGAAAAAGGGCGAAGTGATGAAGGCGGTCGTCGTGCGGACCACGAAAGAGGTCGGGCGCGCGGATGGCTCTTACATCAAATTCGATTCGAACTCGGCGGTGCTGATCGACAATCAGCGCGAGCCCATCGGTACGCGTATCTTCGGACCGGTGGCGCGCGAGTTACGGGCGAAGAAGTTCATGAAGATTCTGTCGCTGGCGCCAGAGGTGTTGTGATCCGGAGCACGGCAATGCATGCAAGCATCCACAAGAACGATACAGTGATGGTGGTTGCCGGGCGCGAGCGCGGTAAGACCGGTAAGGTGATTCGGGTCATCCCTGAGAAGGATCGCGCCATCGTCGAGCGCCTCAACATGGTGAAGCGGCACACGAAGGCGCGCGGCGCGCAGAGCCCGTACGGCATCGTCGAAAAGGAAGCGGCGATCCATATCTCCAATCTCATGATCATGTGTGACAAGTGTAACGCTCCGGTCCGTATGGGGAAACTGCGACTGGAGGACGGCCGCAGCGTGCGCATCTGCCGCCGGTGCCGCGAACAGCTGGATAGGTGATTGGATGGGTGCGCGCCTGAAGGAACGCTACAAGAGCGAAGTGCTGCCCCGGTTGATGAAAGACCTGGGGTACAAGAACCGGGAGCAAGTGCCGCGGCTGGACAAGGTCGTCCTCAATATCGGTCTAGGCGAGGCGATTCAGAACGCCAAGGCACTGGACCTCGCCGTCGAAGAGCTCGCTGCTATCACCGGCCAGAAGCCGGTGATCACCAAGGCCCGCAAGGCCATCGCGAATTTCAAGCTGCGTGAGGGCATGCCGATCGGTTGCATGGTGACATTGCGGGGCGAACGCATGTACGAGTTTCTCGATCGGCTGCTCAACGTCGCCTTGCCACGCGTGCGCGACTTCAAAGGCGTGTCGGACCGTTCCTTCGACGGCCGAGGCAATTATGCCCTCGGCGTGCGCGAGCAGATTATTTTCCCGGAAATCGACCTGGATAAGGTGGATAAGGTCCGTGGCTTGACCGTATGTATCAACACCACAGCGCGATCCGACGCTGAGGGGAAAGCGCTGCTCCAGGCTCTGGGCATGCCGTTTCGCGCGTAGGAGATCAGGTGGCAAAGACGTGTTTACGAATTAAGGCCCAACGCCCTCCCAAGTTCAAAGTGCGCGCCTATAATCGCTGCCCGCTGTGCGGGCGGCCGCGTGCTTTTTATCGCCGTTTTCAAATGTGTCGCCTCTGCCTGCGACTGCTGGCTCGCAAGGGCGAGATCCCCGGCCTGACGAAGGCGAGCTGGTAGGTGACCCGATGGGCATGACCGATCCGATTGCAGATCTGCTCACCCGTATCCGTAACGGCGTCCACGGGCGCAAAGAGCAGGTCGACGTGCCATGGTCAACAATAAAGGCCCGTGTGGTGGAAGTGCTCACGGCCGAGGGATTTTTGAAGGAACACAGCATCATCGAGCAGGACAGCCATAGAGTGTTGCGCGTGTGGCTCAAGTACGACGGCCAGAATAATCCCGTGATCTCGGGCATCAAACGTGTCAGCAAGCCGAGTTTGCGCGTGTACGTCGGCGCCGAGGAGATCCCTTCTGTCCGGCGCGGCTTGGGCGTCAACGTGCTTTCGACGCCGGCCGGTATCCTGACGGACCGAGAGGCCCGTAAGCGCAACCTGGGTGGCGAACTCCTGTGCTCGGTGTGGTAGGCGCGCCCATGTCACGCATCGGCAAACTGCCCGTTCTGATTCCCGATAAAGTCAAAGTCCAAGTGGCTAATGGCTTGGTGCGGGTCGAAGGACCCAAAGGCCAACTGCAGCATCAACTGCCCCCAGGCATCAAGGTTGAAGTGGCTGGCGGGGCACTGCACGTGCTGCGGGAGAATGAGACACGCAACACGCGCTCTCTACACGGCCTTACGCAACGGCTAGTCGCGAACATGGTTCACGGTGTGCACAGCGGGTTCACCCGAACCCTGGAAATTGTCGGCGTGGGCTACCGGGCAGAGAGCCGGGGGCAGGCGCTGCATCTCAGCCTGGGCTATTCGCACCCGATCTTGTTTCAGTTACCTCCTGGAATACAGGCGCGTGTGGACAAACAAACCACCATTACCCTCGAGGGCATCGATAGGCAGGTCTTGGGCGAGACAGCGGCAACCATTCGACGCCTGCGCCCACCCGAGCCCTACAAGGGTAAGGGTATCAAATACGCGAATGAGGTTCTGCGCCGGAAGGCTGGAAAGGCCGCCGGCGCGGCGGGAGCCGGTTGATCATGAGTTTAGGGATGAAGGTCTTGGCGCGCGTACGCCGCCAGCAACGTGTCCGCCGGCGGGTACAGGGCACGGATGCACGGCCACGCCTGTGCGTGTTTCGCAGCGGCAAACACATCTACGCGCAAGTCGTTTCAGATGAAACGGGACGGACCCTGGCGGCGGCCTCGACGCTGTCCCCGGGGCTTAAGGGGCAATTGCAGCACACCGGCAACCGCGAGGCAGCTAAGCAGGTGGGTGCCTTGATTGCCCGCCTTTGTCAGGAACGGGCGATCCGTGCTGTGGTGTTCGACCGCAACGGGTTTCTATATCATGGCCGTGTCAAGGCCCTGGCGGACGCGGCGCGTGAATCGGGCCTGCAGTTCTGACGGAAGCGGAAGGAATACCCATGGCGGGTCCAAGAGGTAGAGAGCGCATCGAGCTCCACGGGGTGGAACTCAAGGAGAAGGTTGTCCAGATCAACCGCGTCGCCAAAGTGGTGAAGGGTGGTCGCCGGTTCAGTTTCAGTGCCCTGGTGGTGGTTGGGGACAGTGCCGGCCGCGTCGGTTACGGTCTGGGGAAGGCAAATGAGGTTCCCGAAGCCATCCGCAAGGCGATCGAGCGGGCGAAGAAGACCCTGGTGACGGTTCCCATCGTCGAGGGTACCATCCCGTATGAGGTGCACGGGCGATTCGGGGCCGGCCACGTGCTCTTGCGGCCGGCGGTGGACGGCACCGGCGTGATCGCCGGTGGTGGCGTGCGAGCGGTCGTAGAACTCGCCGGCATCCGCAACGTGCTGACCAAGTGCATCGGTTCGAACAACCCCCACAATATGGTCAAGGCGGCCATGGCCGCCTTGGGTGAGTTGCGGCTGCCAGAGGAAATCGCCGCACTGCGTGGCAAGAGCGTCGAGGAACTGCGCGGGTAGGGCCATGGCGGAAGCGAACATGTTGAAGGTCAGGCTTACGCGTAGCCCCATCGGCTCCTCGCAGAGACAGAGGCAAACCCTGCGCGGCCTGGGCCTGACGCGGGTCGGCAAGACGGTGATCGTGCACGACACTGAGGCCGCACGGGGTCGAATTCGCGCTGTCGCCCATTTGATCGAGGTGAAGAGCTAAATGAACCTGAGCGATTTGTCCCCGGCCCCTGGAGCCACTAAGCAGCGGAAGCGCCTCGGTCGTGGCACGGGTTCGGGCCATGGGAAGACGGCAGCCCGTGGGCACAAAGGGCGCGGCGCGCGCTCGGGTGGCAACACGCCGCCCGGATACGAAGGTGGCCAGATGCCCCTGCAGCGGCGGTTGCCCAAACATGGCTTCCACAATCCCTTCCGCCAGGAGTTCAGTATCGTCAACCTGGGCCAGCTGGAAGAGCGCTTCGATGCTGGCGCTGTCGTCGATGCTGAGGCCCTGCACGCACGGGGGCTGGTTTGCACCTTGAAATATCCGATCAAAATTCTTGCCGACGGGAAATTGAGCAAGGCCCTTACGGTGAAGGCCCATAAGTTCAGCGCTGCGGCGGTCGAACGGCTCCAAGCCGCGGGCGGCTCGGCAGAGGTCGTACAGCGTGGTTGAAGGGTTCCAAAACGCATCGAAGATCCCCGAACTTCGGCGGCGGTTGCTCTTCACCTTCGCCGTGCTTGCGGTCTATCGCCTGGGTGTCGCCGTCCCCACCCCAGGGATCGATGGCAAGGCACTCGCGGCATTCTTCGAGCAGGCCCGCAATACGATGTTCGGACTGGTCAACTTGTTCTCGGGCGGCGCGCTCGAGCGTTTCTCGATCTTTGCGCTCGGCATCATGCCTTACATCAGCGCATCGATCATCTTGCAGCTGCTCACCGTCGTCATTCCGTTCCTCGAACGCCTGTCCAAGGAAGGCGAAGCCGGCCGGCGGAAAATCACGCAATACACCCGCTACGGCACCGTGCTGCTGTCGCTGGTGCAGGGACTCTTCATCAGCATCGGCATCGAGAAGATTGAAGCGCCGGGCGGCGGCTCGGTGGTGTTCCAGCCCGGCTGGGCTTTTCGGATCATGACCGTCCTCACCCTGACAGCCGGGACGGTGTTCATCATGTGGCTGGGCGAGCAAATCTCCGAGCGCGGGATCGGCAACGGTATCTCCCTCATCATCTTCGCTGGCATCGTGTCGTCCTTCCCTTCCGCTGCGGCGACCACCATGGAATTCGTGCGTGAGGGCGAAATGGGGGTCCTCGTCTTGGTGGGCTTGATTGCCTTCATGGTACTGGTCATTGCCTTCATCATTTTCATGGAGCGGGGGCAGCGTCGCGTTCCCGTCCAATACGCCAAGCGTGTCGTCGGCCGCCGCATGTACGGTGGCCAAAGTTCCCACCTGCCGCTGAAAGTGAACACCTCTGGGGTCATCCCACCCATCTTCGCTTCTTCGTTGTTGGTCTTCCCAGGAACGATTGCCAGCTTTGTCGATCACCCGTGGGCTCGGACCGCAGCGGCCTATCTGATGCCGGGAGGGGGGTTTTACGACCTCCTCTATGTCGGTCTGATTGTCTTCTTTTGCTATTTCTACACTGCTGTCACCTTCAACACAGCGGACGTTGCCGACAATATGAAGAAGTTCGGTGGATATATCCCTGGGATCAGACCTGGACAGCGGACCGCCGAGTACATCGATCGCATTCTCGTTCGTATCACCCTCGGCGGCGCCGTTTACGTCTCGGCGGTCTGCGTCCTGCCGTCGATCCTGATCCGGCGATTCAATGTGCCGTTCTACTTTGGCGGGACGGCGCTCATGATCGTGGTCGGGGTGGCACTGGACACCGTCGCACAGATGGAAACGCACATGCTCACGCGCAGTTACCAGGGCTTCATGCGCCGCGGACGGCTGCGGGGCAGGCGCGGATAAGCAGGTTGGCCTCGGTGCGTATGGTTTTGATGGGTCCCCCCGGGGCGGGAAAAGGGACGCAGGCGAAGTTGTTGGCGCAACGGTTTGGCGCACCGCACATCTCGTCCGGAGACCTGTTGCGGAGCGCGGTCAAACGGAAGACGGGTATGGGACTGCAGGCCAAACGCTACATGGATCGGGGCGAGCTGGTGCCCGACGATGTGGTCTTCGGTGCCGTCGAAGAAAGGTTGCGGGAAGCCGATTGTGCCAAGGGGTTTATCCTTGATGGCTTTCCGCGTACGGTTGCTCAAGCGGAGGCGCTGACCTCCATGCTGGCGAAGATGGGGACGCGTCTCGATAGTGTCGTGAGCATCGCAGTTCCGCAGGACGAATTGGTGAAGCGCATGAGCGGACGGCGCACATGCAGCGATTGCGGTGCTTCATATCACATCATTTTCGAGCCGCCCAACAACCCCGGCATATGTAACAAGTGCAACGGTGAGCTGTTTCAGCGCGAGGACGATCACGAAGATACGATCTTGGCACGTCTTGAGGTGTATGAACGCACCGCGGCGCCGCTGCTGGCCGCGTACCGTCACATGGGGCTGCTGCACGAGGTCGACGGAGTTGGAGGGCAAGACCAAGTCCTGGGGCGCGTCCTTGGTCAGGTGCAGAAGCGCGGATGATATCCCTGAAGTCGCCTGAGGAGATCGAGGTGATGCGTGCTGCCAATATGATCGTTGCCGAAGTGCTGGCGGAACTGTGCCAGCGCGTGCGGCCGGGCGTCGCCACCAGTGAGTTGGACCGTATTGCGGAGGAAATCACGCGCCGCCGCGACGCGGTACCGGCGTTCAAAGGATACGAAGTCCACGGACGCGTTTTTCCGGCCAGTGTCTGCATCTCGATCAATGAGGAGGTGGTGCACGGTATACCGTCCGACAAACGCTTCCTGCACGAAGGGGATATTGTCGGCATCGACTTCGGCGTTCGCTACCAGGGGTTTTACGGAGATGCGGCGATCACAGTGCCCGTGGATCGGGCCGACTCGGAAGCGGAACGCCTAATGCGTGCTACCCATGAGGCGCTGTGGGCGGGTATCGAACGGGTGCAGGTTGGGCAGCGGTTGGGGGACGTGTCGGCGGCGATTCAGGAGCGCGTCGAACGCGAAGGTTTTTCCGTGGTCCGCGAGTTTGTCGGTCACGGCATCGGCAAACGATTGCATGAAGAGCCGCAAGTGCCTAACTTTGGTAAGGTAGACCGGGGCGTGCGCCTGCGCGAGGGCATGGTGCTGGCGATCGAGCCGATGGTCAATGCCGGCGTACCGGACGTGATCATCAAGGAAGATGGCTGGACAGCAGTCACCAAAGACGGCAGCCGCTCCGCCCATTTTGAGCACTCAGTGGCAGTGACGGAAAAAGGGCCGTATGTGCTCAGTCAACCGTAGGAGCGTGCAATGAAAGTGCGGGCATCGGTAAAGCCAGTGTGCAAGAAATGCAAGGTAGTCCGGCGTGCGGGGGTGGTGCGGGTCCTGTGTAGCAACCCGCGTCACAAACAGCGCCAGGGCTGAGAAGGATCCGGAGCAAAAACATATGGCCCGTATCGCAGGGGTAGACCTCCCACGCAACAAACGAATGGAAGTAGCTTTGACCTACATCCATGGCATCGGCCGGCCGTCGGCACGCAAGATCCTGGCGCAGGCCAAGGTGGATGTGAACAAGAAGACCGATGTGATCGGCGACGAGGAGTTGGTCAAGCTCCGCCAGATTATCGATTCCTACAAGGTGGAAGGCGATCTCCGGCGCGACCTCGCCATGAACATCAAACGGCTCATGGATATCGGCGCCTATCGCGGCTTGCGCCATCGTCGGAACCTGCCGGTGCGCGGACAGCGAACGCACACCAATGCACGGACCCGCAAAGGACCGCGGCGGACAATCGCCGGCAAGAAGGCAGCGCCCTCCAAGTAACAGCGGGCGCGAGGAGCAGAGACATGGCGAAGGAGAAGGAAGAGGCCGGAGCGAAGGCGCCCGAGAAGGTGGCGGCGCCGAAACGCCGCAAGACCAAGAAGATTGTGAGCGAAGGGGTGGCCCACATCCACTCGACGTTCAATAATACGATCATTACGATTAGCGATCCGGTGGGCAACACCATCGCCTGGTCGAGCGCTGGTTCCGTCGGCTTCAAGGGCTCGCGGAAAGGCACACCCTTTGCGGCTCAGCTGGCCGCTGAAAATGCTGCCAAGAAGGCGGCGGAGTACGGCTTGCGCAGCGTCCAAGTGTACGTGAAGGGACCGGGCGCCGGCCGCGAATCGGCTCTGCGCTCACTGCAAGCGGCGGGTTTCGCTGTGAGCGTCATCAAGGACGTCACACCGATCCCGCACAACGGCTGTCGGCCGCCGAAACGCCGGCGCGTCTGACACGAGGAGGAACGCATTGGCTCGTTACACTGCAGCAGTCTGCCGGCTCTGCCGGCGCGAGGGCTTGAAGCTCTTTCTGAAAGGAGAACGGTGCTACACCGATAAGTGCGCCATCGAACGGCGCAACTATCCCCCCGGCATGCACGGCCAGGGGCGTAGCAAGTTCTCCGAGTATGCCGTGCAGTTGCGCGAGAAGCAGAAGGTGAAACGCATCTACCGGCTCATGGAACGCCAGTTTCATCGCTACTTCGGCGCCGCAGAAAAGGCACGGGAGATCACGGGCGAAAAGCTCCTCTTGCTGCTTGAACAGCGCCTGGACAACATGGTGTACCGGATGGGCTTCGCGACCTCACGCGGCGAAGCCCGACAGTTCGTGCGCCACGGGCACTTCCGCGTCGACGGCCGCAAGGTGGACATCCCGTCGTACCTGCTCCGTCCGGGGCAGGTCGTCACCGTGGGCGAACCGAGCCGCTCTGTCGCCCGTATTCTCGAGGCCCTGGAGCAGGCGGAACGGCGCGGCGTGCCCGATTGGCTCGAGGTGCAACGCGAGGCGTTCAGCGGCCGCGTGAAGGCGCTGCCGACCCGCGCGGATCTCACCATGCCGATCAACGAGAAGCTGGTGGTCGAGCTGTACTCGAAGTGAGCTGAGAGCGCTGACGATTGCCGATGGAGGTTCGAACGATGTTGCCGCAACGAAACTGGCGGGATCTAATCAAGCCCAAGAAGCTCGAAGCTGACGAGAAAAGCCTGACGTCTACCTACGGGAAGTTCGTGGGTGAGCCGTACGAGCGTGGGTTCGGTGTAACCGTCGGGAACTCACTCCGGCGTATACTGCTCTCGTCGCTGCAGGGGGCGGCTATCAGCGCCGTGAAAATCCGCGGCGTTCTGCATGAGTTCTCGACGCTCACGGGCGTCCGCGAGGACGTCACGGATCTGGTGCTGAACCTGAAAGAAGTCCGCGTGAAGCTGCAAGACGGCACCGAGGAAGCGGCGCGCATCGAGGCCAAAGGGGAAGGGGAAGTGAAAGCCGGTGACATCAAGGCCGGCCCCTTCGTCGAGATCCTCAACCCGGATCTGCATATCGCCACCCTAGCGAAAGAGGGCAAGCTGGAAATGGATTTGACCATCAAGACCGGTCGTGGCTACGTCCCGGCAGAGCGCAATAAGGATGAGAACGCACCCGTCGGCACCATCCCGATCGATGCGATTTTCTCGCCCATCCGCAAGGTCAACTACACCGTCACCAATGCGCGCGTTGGACAGCGCACCGACTACGAGCGTCTCAATCTGGAAGTCTGGACCGACGGCAGCGTCCGCCCTGACGACGCGGTGGCCTACGCGGCCCGTATTCTGCAAGATCAGCTGTCCATCTTCGTCAATTTCGAGGAGGCGGCCGAGGCCATCGAAGGCGCCGAGGAACGACACGCAGGCCTCAACGAGAATCTGTTCCGCAGCGTCGCCGAGCTGGAACTCTCTGTGCGGTCGGCCAACTGCCTGCAGAACGCCGGAATCAAGTACATCGGCGAGCTGGTGCAGAAGACCGAGCCGGAAATGCTGAAGACCAAGAACTTTGGCCGGAAATCGCTAAATGAAATCAAGGAGATCCTGCGCGAGATGGGCCTTGACTTCGGCATGCGCATCGAGAACTTTCCCACCCGGGCCGAGCTTGACCGCCGCATGGCGAAAGAGAAGGAGAGCGCCTGAGAACAGCATGCGGCTGCCGGCCTGTACGCAGACGGCACCCCTGCACACGCGCGTGAGTCGAACATGAGACACTTGAAAGCCGGACGAAAGCTGAACCGTACCGCGTCCCACCGCAAGGCGCTGTTTCGCAACATGGTGACCTCGTTGATCGAGCACGAACACCTGCGGACGACCGACGCCAAAGCCAAGGAGCTACGGCGGATCGCGGATCGCATGATTACCCTCGGGAAACGTGGCACCCTGCACGCACGCCGTCAGGCCCTTTCCTACATTCGAAGCCGCACCGTGGTGCAGAAGCTGTTCGACGAGGTTGCGTCGCGGTTTCGGGAACGTCCAGGCGGCTACACGCGTGTCATCAAGCTGGGCCATCGTCACGGCGATGCTGCAGCGATGTCGGTCATCGAGTTGACCGATCGGGGCGA
>DASVHW010000425.1 GCA_036382395.1 Candidatus Binatia bacterium
TACCTGGGCTGCGCGGCGATGGCAACGGAAACATGGTCGCGAGGCCACCGAATTGCCACATCGACTTGCCGCGTCCTTGCGCCGTGTGGAATGTCGATGTAGTACGCCGTACCGCATCCACTGATGGCGTCATCAACAATCGCTGCACGAGAGACCACCATTCCGGCTGAGTTGACGGCCTGGGTCACGTGGCTGCGCGCTGGCGTGATTCTGTGGGTGTCCGCCCTCGTGATGGTGGGGTACCGGTTCGCCCGCCAGCCCATCCACCTGCTTCCGGCCCTCGGCGTTGCGACCGTCGCGTTCCTCGTGAATGTCTTGTTGGCCGAGGTGGCGCGCCGCGCGACGCAGCGGCCGGGACCCGCTGCTGATCGCGTTCGCGTGCGCGTCCTCTATGCCGGAGGATTCCTCGACACCGTTGCGTTGAGCCTCGTTGTGCTGTTCACCGGCGGGTTCATGAGCCCGTGGTTGTATTTCTTCCTGGCCACGAGCACCGTATCGAGTGTCATACTGCCACCAGGAGCAGGCCGGGTCCTGACCGCGGTCAACGCGCTGGCGGCGATGCTGGTGATTGGCATTTCCGTCACCGGAGAGTGGCCATCGCCGCCCACGTGGCAGGCGCTGGAGGGCGGGGGCCTGCCGAGTTTCGCCTTGATCGTGGGGCTCAGCCTGATCAGTCTGATGTGGCTGACAGCCTACACGGTGAGCGTGCCGGTGGAGAGCGCACGCGATGCGGCTCGCTTCCAGCAAGGCTTGGCGGAGATTACGCTGACGCTGCAACGGGCTCGAGGCGTCGAGGCAGCCGTGGCGGCGGTGTGTGCGCACGCCCACCGGTGGTTTGGTGTCGACCGCTCGCTCATCATGCTGCTCGAAGGCGAGGAGTTGGTGGTCAAGGCCGCGGAGGGGTCCGGCAGTTCTCACCTCCTCGGCCGTCGAACGCCCGTCAGCCATCCCGCGTCTCTGGACGTCGAGGTCTTACGGCGGCGAAACGGATTGTACGTCAACGGCATCCCCCGATCGGGCTACGCCCACTACCCGCTGGTTGAAGAGTTAGGGGACGAAGCCATTCTGCTCGTTCCCTTGATCGGCACCTTCGGTGTGTTCGGGGTGCTCAGCGTGGCGAACCGGCGCCGCTCTGCCGGTTTCACGGCGACCATGCTCCAGCGCGCGGGCATTCTGGCAGCCCAGACGGGTGTGGCTGTGGAGAACGCGCGGCTCCTGGACCGCGTGCGCGAAGAAGCCGACAGCGTTACGGCCCTGCTGGCAGGGCTCGAACGATTGACCAAATCGCACGAGCTGCCGGCGCTGCTCACCGAGCTGAATCGTATCGGGACGGAAATGGCCGGGTGCAACCGCAGCGCAACTTTTCTGTGGGACCCGCAGCGGGAGACGTTTTACTTCGGCTCGACGTTCGGCGCCCCGTCCGAGTCGATTGAAGCGATGCGCCAACTGGAATTCGCACGGAACACCGTCCCCATGGTCGAGAGAATCCTGGCGGGGGAGACCTGCGTGATAACGCCGGCGACGGCCGTAACCTTATTGCCGCCTGAGTTCCAGTGGGAGTCCTTCGGAGCCAGCGCCATCATCCCGTTGCTGACGGAGAACACGGTCCAGGGGGCGATGACCGTTAGTTACGTGGACCCCGAGCGCGAATTCACTTCCGAGCAACTGTTGATGCTGCGCGGCATCGCCCGCTACGCGGCCTTGGCTATCGAACGTGCCCGTCTGATGGCGCAGGAACGCGAAGCCGCCGCTGCCGCTGAGGCGCTGGTGACACTGGGGCGCGACCTCAGCGCCAGGCTCGACCACCGGCAGGTCGTGGACCGTATTCCCCAGATGGCGGCCACCGCTGCCGCCGCCGATTTTGCCGTGCTCACATCTTGGGATCGGGACGTACATGAGACTCGCATACTCGGGGTGCACGGCTTCCCACCCGACCAGACGGAGCAATTGCTGCAACTCTCCCTGGATACGCAACGGTCGGCGTTGGCGGATGCCGTCTGGCACGACGGCCACTTCGAAATCCAACACCCACAGCCGTTGCTGCTGGCGAGCCCCGATCTCATGAAGACCTTCCGGGTCAGCAGCCTCTTCTGCTCGATCTTCGGCCCGGTCGACCGGCGGATGGGGAGCCTGACGGTTGGCTACCGCAGCCGCACCGGCCCATTCTCGGCGGCGCAGAAGCGGCTGATCGACGGCATCGCGCAACAGGCCGCGGTGGTGCTGGAGAACACGCGTCTGGTCGAGGACCTGCGGCGCGCCAACCGTCTGAAGTCGGACTTCCTCAGCACCGTGTCGCACGAGTTACGTACGCCGCTGAATGCCATCATCGGCTACGCCGACCTGTTGCGTGAACAAGCGATGGGTCCGCTCCACCCCGAGCAGCAGGAGGCCTTGGACGTCATCGGCAAGAAGAGCCTGCAGCTGCTCGAGTTGATCAACGCGACCCTGGACGTCACGCGGATCGAGTCGGGGCAGGTCCAACTCGACGCCTCCGAGTTTACCTTGCCCGACCTGGTGGCGGAGATCGGGCAGGATCTGGCGGATGAAGTGCCGCCGTTGGTCGAATTCCGTTGCGCGGCCGCGCCCCTGTTGCCGGTGCTGCACACCGATCGCCTGAAGCTGAAAACGATCATCAAGAACCTGGCGCACAATGCCCTCAAATTCACGCGGCGGGGATCCGTGGAGGTCCGGGCAGAGCTGGCACCGCATCCATCCTTCGTGCGGGTGGTGGTGTCTGACACCGGCATCGGCATTGGGGACGAAGACGTCAAAGCGATCTTTGAGATGTTCCGTCAGATCGAGCCGGCCATGACCCGGCGGTTCGGCGGTGTCGGCCTCGGCCTCTATATTGTTCAACGCCTGCTTGACCTCATCGGCGGCACGATCGACGTGAACAGCCGCGTCGGTGTGGGTTCGACCTTCACCGCTGTCGTGCCCGTTCGGTTTCCCGGAGGAAGCCGAGAAGTGGAAGGGCCGAAAGAGATACGTGAGCCTACTTGACGGACAGGCCGCTTTTGTAGCAAATAGAGTGAGCGTGGACCCGGTGGGAAAGCCAACAGATGCATCACGCGCCTCCGTTTGGGGCGTCGACAGCAGCCGAGGCAACTGCCTCACTAGCCAGAGGAGAGATACAATGAAGACATCCGATTACTTTGGGTCATCTCGTAGCAGGTATGCGAGTGCGGCCATTCTCGCTTTTGCCCTCACGCTCGGCTTGGCGCCGAGAGCCGTGCGGGCGGCATGCCCAACACCGGTGCCATGCATCGGCGATTGCGATGGCAAGGGCACTGTGACCGTGGATGAAATCTTGACGATGGTGAACATCGCTCTCGGCAACACGGCTGTTTCAGCCTGCTTGGCGGGCGATGGCAATTGCGACGGCAGCATAACGGTCGATGAAATCCTCACGGCAGTGAACGCCGCCCTCAACGGCTGCGCTCCTCCCCCGTTAGCATGCGGCAACGGCGTAGTCGACGCCGGGGAAGAGTGCGATACCGGTGGCTGGTGCATCGGCGGTGCCAACGCTGGCACAGCTTGCACCTCCGAGGGGCAGTGCCAGGGCAATGGCGTTTGTGTCGGCGGTACGAATCTAGAGGTCGCGTGCGCCAACGATGCGGCGTGCCCTGGTGGCAAGTGCGTCCATTGCGTTCCCGCCGGCAACAGCACGATTCCTGGGGACGCTACGCATACTTGCGCCGCGAACTGCACGATTGAAACCAAGATCCACACCACTTTGGACCCGGCTAGCAGCGCCGTGTTGTACAGCATAGTGCTCGGCGGGTCCCTGCCTTTGAGTCTGTCGGGCACCCAGGATGTCCTTGTCGGCAAG
>DASVHW010000426.1 GCA_036382395.1 Candidatus Binatia bacterium
TTCGATACCCACGTAAATGTCCTCGGTGTTCTCGCGGAAGATGACCACGTCGATCAACTCCGGATGACGCACCGGGCTCGGGACGCCGCTGAAGTAACGCACCGGCCGCAGGCAGACGTAGAGGTCCAGGGTTTGTCGCAAGGCCACGTTGAGCGAGCGGATGCCACCGCCGATCGGCGTCGTCAGAGGCCCTTTAATGCCGACCAGATGGTCCCTGAAGGCCGCAATGGTCTCATCGGGCAGCCAGTTGCCTGTCTGATTGAATGCCTTTTCGCCGGCCAGCACTTCCTTCCAAACGATGCTGCGCTTGCCGCCGTAGGCCTTCTGGACCGCGGCATCAAACACCATCTGGCTAGCGCGCCAGATATCCGGGCCGGTGCCGTCGCCTTCGATGAAGGGGATGATCGGATGATCGGGAACCTTGAGTTTCCCGTCCACGCTGCGGATGGATTCACCTGTGTGTGTCTTTGCCTCTGCCATAAGTGATCGCCTCGATCCTGTAGTAGTGACCGCGCCGTCCCGCCAGGGCGGGCGCGCAGCCCGCCGCACCGTATCTCAAATGCGAACCAAAGTGTAGTTGCGCCGAAGCAGCTCCGGAGCTGCGTTTGCTCAGGCCGCCGGGAATCGATAAGCAAGGATCGCTAGCGTAGTGGTAGTGGTTTCCGATCGCGAGGTCGTGGTCTTGAAAGTGATGCTCCCGCCGAAGGGCGTTCTGGCCATCGGGCTGGCCGTCGCCATGTCCGTCGTGACACCTGCGTTTGCCGAGCCTGCGGGTAGTGCGCACGCCAATCCGGTTGCACCAGTCCTGGTCACACTCATCGTTCTCCTGCTCGCCGCCAAATTGGGAGGCGACGTTTTTGAGCGGCTGGGCCAACCGGCAGTTCTTGGCGAGCTTCTGTTCGGGGTGGTGCTGGGGAATCTCAACTTGGTGGGTTACGAGCACCTGACGTATCTCAAGCACGATCAAGCGCTGCAAGTGTTTGCCGAGCTGGGGGTCATCCTCTTGCTCTTCGAGATCGGTCTCGAAACGAACGTACGGGATATGCTTTCCGTCGGGCCGTCGTCGGCGCTCGTTGCCCTCCTGGGCGTGATTGTCCCCATCATTCTCGGTCTCGGTACCAGCTTCATGTTCCATCCGGAGCAATCGATTTACCTGCACGTTTTCATCGGTGCCACCTTGTGCGCGACCAGCGTCGGCGTGACGGCGCGCGTCTTGCGAGATCTCGGTTGCATTCAGAGGCGGGAGTCACGGATCGTGCTGGGCGCGGCGGTGATCGACGATGTGCTGGGGTTGATCGTTCTGGCCACGTTGACCGGCGTCATTGCGGCGGCCCAGGGCGACGGGCCGGGGCTCTCGCTTGGCATGCTGGCGGCCATCGCCGGCAAGGCGCTGGCCTTTGTCTTCGGCGCGGTCACCATCGGTTATTTCCTTTCGCCGCGACTGCTGGCAGTGGCGGCACGTTTTCGGGTACAGGGCATGCTCCTCACGACGGCGCTGTTGATATGCTTCCTGCTCTCGTATCTCGCCGATCGGCTTGGCCTCGCACCCATCGTCGGCGCGTTCGCTGCCGGCCTGATCATCGAGCCACGGCACGCAGAAGTCTTCCGCGAACGCGGTGTGCCCGCGCTGCATCAGCTGTTCAATCCGCTGGTGGCTTTTCTAGCCCCGCTCTTTTTCGTGCGCATGGGGTTGCTGGTCGATCTGCGGGTTCTCGGCGATGTGTCGGTACTGGGATTCGCCGCGGTGCTCACCGCCGCGGCCATCATCGGCAAGCAGGCGTGCGCGCTGGGAGTGCTGGAACATGGCCTCGACCGACTCTCCGTTGGCCTCGGGATGATTCCCCGTGGCGAGGTGGGGTTGATTTTCGCCAACATCGGTGCGGCCATGACACTCAGCGGGGCACCGGTCATCGGTGCAGAGCAGTTGTCCGCCGTGGTGATCATGGTCATGGTCACGACGCTGGTCACGCCGCCGCTGCTGCGTTGGTCGCTGAGCCGCCAAGGCTCAGCTGCCGGTCACTGAAGGGCTTTGGATGCTTGATCGAACCGGTTCGTCGGACACGCCACCACACACGGCAGCACCGTCCCTACGGTTCAAGTGCGTCGGATGGTTGGCGGGGATGTTAGCGGCATTCGCCGGAGTGGGAGTGAGCTTGGCGGCGACCGTTCCGGCTGCTCTCGCTGTGGCTGCGGGCGAACGCCTTCTCGTTGTCGCGCCGCATCCCGATGACGAGACCCTTGGGGCGGGCGGTCTCATCCAGCGCGTCCTTGAGCGTAATGGTACGGTGCGTGTCGTGCTCGTGACGGCCGGTGACGGATACGTCGAGGCGGTGGCGCATGAGACCGGGTTGCCGCGGCCACGGCCATCGCAGTACATCGCTTACGGTGAACGGCGCCTGCGGGAAGCGCGCGCCGCCGTGAGGGAGCTCGGCACCGACCGGATGCGCCTGCAGGTGTTGGGGTTCCCCGACGGCGGGCTCGCATCGCTTCTACACGCGCACTGGCGGCGGACCCACTCGGAGCGTTCGAGCACGACCGGTGTCTCTGAACCGCCCTATCCCGAGGCACTCGACCCCGACGTTGCCTATGATGGCGCCGACCTGCGCCGGGAGTTGCTGCGCCTGGTGCGCGAGACCCATCCCACGATGGTGGCGTTGCCGCATCCGTTCGACAGGCATCCGGACCACCGCGCCACCGGGCTGTTCACGCTCCTAGCCATTGGCGATTGGGCGGGTGAGGCCGCAAAACCGCGGGCGCCGCTCCCGCGCCTGCTGGCCTACCTCGTACACTGGCCTGATTGGCCGCCTGGTTGGAACGCTGCGACACCGCTGCCCGATGCGGCCAAGGCGGCGCTCGAGCTCCCGCCGACTCTCCCGGTGCGCGACGGCACGCGAACGGATCTGGCGCTCTCGGACGCGGAGGTCGCGGCGAAACGTGCCGCCCTCGCCAGGCATGAGAGTCAGCAGGAGCAAACGGCCAGGTTTCTGGCGGCGTTCGTGCGGCATACCGAGCCGTTCGTGCTGCTCACGGCAGCCACGCTTCGGGAAGTCGGGCATATGATCGAGCAATCCGCGGGCACCGAACAGAGCTTGTACAGGCCGCAGGATCGCGGCACGCCGAGCCCCTGAGGTGGTCTTGATGACGCTCTACACTGTCGGCCACTCCAACCGGGCTCTCGATGCGTTCATCGAACTCGTGGAAGCGCACGCAGTGCGGTGTATTGCCGACGTGCGTGCCTTCCCATCCTCCCGCCGCTGGCCGCACTTCAACCGGGAGCCGCTGGCGGCGGCGTTGGGCGCACACGGGGTTGCCTATGAATGGATTCCGCTGCTCGGGGGCCGGCGGCACGGCCTGCCGCGGGCAGATTCGCCGCATACGGCGTGGACCGTCGCGGGCTTCCGTCATTACGCCGATTACATGGACACCGCACAGTTTTCCCAGGGACTCGACCAGTTGCTGGCACTCGCACAGGCGCAACGCACCGCGTGCATGTGCGCCGAGGCGCTCTACTGGCGTTGCCACCGCCGCCTGATCGCCGACGCCGTCGTCGTCCGCGGGCACCAGGTCCTGCACATCGAGAGTTCGACCCGTCTCGTCGAGCATCGCCTGCCCGACTTCGCCCGCATGGTGGAGGGGCGGCTCATCTATAATGGCGGCACGCAGTTGGAGATGGGGTGAGGGGCGGGGCGACAGATCTGACCGCCTCGCCGCAGCGCATTGATTGCACTCAGGACGCCAGATTGACTAATGTTAGCTAAGGCAATATGCGTATGCTTATGGACATGGTGAACGTCCACGAGGCCAAGACGCACCTGTCGCGGCTGCTCGCTCGTGTCTCGCGCGGCGAGGAGATCGTGATCGCCAAAGATGGTCAACCGGTGGCCAAGCTCATCGCGGTCTCAGCGCGTGAACGAAAGCCCGGCCGACTGAAAGGGCGCATCCGCATCGGCAAGGACTTCGACGCGCCTCTGCCGAATGCGATCGCGAAAGCATTCGGCATCAGGACGAAGTGAGGTTGTTGCTGGACACGCACGCGTTCCTGTGGTGGCTCAGCGACGACCGCAAGCTGTCCATAGCAGCGCGCGACGCGATTCGCGATCCGCACGTGATCGTACACGTGAGCGCGGCAAGCATCTGGGAGATCGCCATCAAGGCGAAGCTCGGACGGCTTGGCGTACGAGACGGCGACCTGGCGGCCGAGATTGAGGCGAATGGGTTTGCCGAGTTGGCGATCACCTCGCGTCACGCGCAGAGTGCAGGCGCATTGCCCCGACATCACGATGATCCGTTCGACCGCATGCTCATCGCGCAAGCGCAGATGGAGGATCTGGTCGTCGTCACGCACGACCGCAGGTTTCGTTGCTACGACGTGCAGCTCCTGGCGACATGACGGCGAAGCACCTCGGCCGAGGTGCGGCAGGGGCGCCGGTGAAACGGCCTTCATCGCGGCAGCACGGTGGGACAGCGAGAACACGGTTGAGACAGATGGAACCTACGGTAATACGTGTGAGTCAGGAATGTTGCCCAGCGGTTGAAACCGCGGCTACGAGAAGCGCAAAGTCCGCCTCCGCGGACTCCGCACGGAGAAGGGAGACAGGATGCGTAGCCGCTTCACCCAACTTTACTTGCACAGCGTCTGGGCAACGTGGGACCGGATGCCGTTGCTGGTCCCCGCGATCGAACAGACGGTGTACGCCGCAGTCCTCGCGAAATGTCGTCAACTCGACTGTGAGCCCCTGGCCATCGGTGGCATGGCGGACCACGTGCATCTGTTGGTCCGCTTCCCCACGACGTTGACCGTGGCAGACCTCGTTAAGGAGGTGAAGGGGGCTACTTCGCATCTGGTGACTCACGAAATGCCGGGAGAGCTTTTCAAGTGGCAAGGGTCCTACGGTGCATTCACGGTCAGCAAGGAGTTGGTGCCCCAGCTCAGAGCCTACATAGAAGGCCAGAAACAACATCACGGTAGCGGTGGAATCGTGGAGGAGTGGGAGCGCACCGCCGCCACGGTGAACGGACGATTGAAATGAATCGTGAGGGCCTTGCAAAGTCCGCGGAGGCGGACTTCGTGCCTCTCGTAGCCGCGGTTTCAACCGCCGGGCTACTTATTCTCAGCGGCGATCTCTTCCAAGAAACGCCATTTGCCTCGGCGGCGCAATAAGCTGGGATGATACGCACGAAAACTGAGCGTAGGAAGGCCGCCGTCTACAATCCGGGTCCGCGGAACCACCGAACTGGCGAGCTGGATTCTCAGCCTCGGGCCGTATGTGAAGGTGCTGCGGCCGCTCGATCTGCGGTAGCAGGTCGCCGAGTTGCTGGCGAACGCGGCAGAGATCTACCGCGGGCGGCAGCGGTGAAGACGGCGACCAGCGACGGCCGCCCTGCTAACCTGGGAACAGCCGAGCGAACACCAACTCCGCCGCCAGCTCGCCGCTGTGGATGCAGTCGGGGATGCCGACGCCGCGGTAGGCGTTGCCGGCAACCGCCAGGCCCGGGTGCTGCGCCAGAGACGTATCGATGCGGGCCATGCGTTCGAGATGGCCGACGCGGTACTGCGGCATCGCCTGTGCGTGCCGGTGAATGCGCCTCAGCAGCGGCTCGCTGGTGATGTGAAGCAATTCGCGTAGCTCGCGGCGCACGCTCTCGACCATGGCCGTATCGTCCTGCTCGAACAGGTTCTGCTGCATGGCGCCGCCGACAAAGCAGCGCACCAACGCGTGACCCTCGGGCGCGCGACCCGGGTACTTCATGCTGCTGTACGTGCAGGCTACGATGGAACGTGCTTCCACCAGCGGCACCACGAAGCCGAACCCATCGAGCCTGCCGGGAATGTGGTCATTGCGATATGCCAGGCTCACGGTTGCCGAGGACGCGTACGGGATGCCGCGCAGTTCGTCCGCCAGACGCGGATCGAGGTCGGCCACGAAACGCGCGCTCTGATGCGCCGGGGTAGCCAACACTACCGCATCGGCCTCGACCGTATCGCCTTGGGAGGTCGTAAGTTTCCAGGTTTGTTCTCGCCGCAGCGAGGAGACCGCTGATCCCAGCCGCACCGCGCCTTCCGGCAAGCGTTGCGCCAGCGCATCGACGAGGCTCTGCATGCCGTCGTCGACGCTGACGAACAAGCTCCAGCGCGCGCCGCTCATGGCACGGGCCGCGGCGGGAGCGCGCCGCTGCGCCGTCCACATCGCCCAGATCACGCTGCGCGACTTGCGTTCCATCTCCAGAAAGCGCGGCATGGTGGCGGCCAGGCTCAGATCGTCCGGGTCCGCCGTGTAGATGCCGCCGACCAGCGGCTGCGCCACGCGTTCCAACGCCTGGCGGCCGAGCCGGCGGCTTACGAAAGAACCCAGGCTCTCATCGCTGCGTTGCGGGCCACGCGGTAGCAACAGGTCCATCGCCATGCGCAACTTGCCGGGCCAGGTAAACAGGCGCGTCACCACCAGCGGCCAGAACTGCGTCGGGGCCAGTAGCAAGAATCCATCCGGCAGCGAATGCAGCCTGCCGTTGTGCACCACGTAAGTGCGCCGGTTCTCGTCCCGTGTCCGCACCAGCCGCGGCGTGAAGCCGATGCGCTCGCAGAGCTTGATCCCCCAGGGCTTCTCCGAGATGAACGAATCCGGGCCCGCCTCGATGACGAAGCCGTCCGTACGTTCGGTGCCGATGGCGCCCCCGAGACGCCGGCCCGCATCGAGAAGCGTCAGCTGCATCGGTTGCTGGCGCTCGCGCTGGCGTTCGCGGCTCAGCTCCATCAGTCGGTGCGCGGCAGCCAGACCGGCAATGCCGCCACCAACAACCGCAATGCGTCGTGTGTGTTCGCTTGCCATGCGCTACGAATGCGTGTGAGTCGGGGAGGCAATTCGTCGCCGGACGACATCCGCGAGCATGCGGATGAATGCCGGGTGGTCGCTCACCGTGGCCGCGCGCACGAAACGGATCCCGACCTGCTCCGCGATCTGCCGGGCCTCGATGTCCAGGTCGTACAGCACCTCGACATGATCGCAAACAAAACCGATCGGCGCCACGACCACGTCGCGGCAGCCCTCACCGACGAGTTGCCGAATGACCTCATTGATATCCGGCCCCAGCCACGGTTCACGTGGACTGCCGCTACGGCTCTGGTAGGCAATCGACCAGCGGGTGTGACCGAGCCGTTCCACTACCAAGCGCGCAGACTCGGCTATCTGCTCCACGTATGGCGAGGCTGCCGCCATGGCAGTGGGCACGCTGTGCGCGGTAAATAGCACCAGCACCGACGCTCGACGCTCCGCGGGAATCTCTTTCAACGCCGCGCTGACGTTATCGCTGGCTGCTTCAATGAACGAGGGATGGGCGTGCCATTCGTCCACGTAGTCGATCTGCGGTGCTCCTGCTCCCACCTGCTCTCGCGCCGCCGTGACCTCACGCTCGTAGCGTCCCCAGCTCGCATCCGTCTGCTGTGGCGCCATGATCACACCGACCGCTCGGCGCACACCGTCGTCCATCATGCGTTGCAGCGTCTCGTACAGGTACGGCGTCCAGCAGCGCATGCCAACGTAGACCGGCAGCGCCTGGCCCTCTGCCCGTAACCGCGCTTCGAGCCCCCGCGCCTGGAGGAAGGTGAGTTCGTTGAACGGTGACTTTCCGCCAATGCGCGCGTAATGATGCACCACGATTTCGATACGTTCCGGTGGAACGGGGCGCCCGCGCAAGACGTTGTCCAGGAACGGCCGCACCTCGCTCATGTTGGTCGGGCCCCCGAAGCCGATGAGGAGGACGGCGTCGTAGGAACCCGGGGCCGGAGATTGGGCACTGGGGGCTGGGCTTTCAGGCTCCTCATGCATTGCCAGCCGCTAGCCTCCAGTCTCGGAACTACCTGCTGCTGAGCTCGTGCACCATGTCGACCAAGGCGATGGCATGATCGACCGGCGTATCGGGAAGAATCCCGTGCCCGAGATTGAAGATGTGGCCACGATGACCGCGTGCCTGCTCCAGAATGCGCTTGGTGCGGTTACGAATTTCGTCCAGCGGCGCGAACAGCACTACGGGGTCGAGATTCCCTTGCACGCCGACATCATAACCGACTTGCCGCCAGCCGGTGTCCAGATCGATGCGCCAATCGAGCCCGATCACATCGCCACCACCCTCACGCATCAGTTCCAGCAAGCCACAGGTGCCGGTCCCAAAGTGAATCACCGGGACACCTGGTGTGATACCGCCGATGAGGGTGCGCATGTGCGGTAGAACGAACTGCCGATAGTCGTCCGGCGCCAGGCACCCGACCCAGCTATCGAAGAGTTGGACCGCATCCGCGCCCGCCGCGATCTGGGCGTTGAGATAGCCGACTACGGCGGTGGTCAATCGGCGCAGTAACGCGTGCCAGGCCTCGGGCTCGCGGTACATCATTGATTTGGTGTGCACGTAATTGCGCGACCCGCCGCCCTCGATGACATAGGATGCGAGCGTAAATGGGGCGCCGGAAAAACCAATCAGCGGCACCTTCAGAGCGGCTTTGGCCTTGCGTACGGCGTCGTAGACGAACGACACAGCGGCCGGCGCGTCGACATCCGGCATCCGCGCCACGTCCGCCGAGCTGCGCACGGGATTATGCAAGACCGGCCCGTCGCCTTTAGAGAACTCGAGCCCCACGCCCATGGGTTCGACGATCAGCAGGATATCCGCGAAAATGATGGCGGCATCGACCCCGAGGCGTTCCACCGCCGTCACCGTAACCTCCGCTGCCGCGTCCGCATCTTTGCACAGATCGAGGAAGCTGTACTGTTCACGCACCGCGCGGTACTCGGGCATGTAGCGGCCCGCTTGCCGCATCAACCAGATGGGCGTGAAAGATGTCGGTTCGCGACGGCAGGCTTTGAGAAAGGGAGCGTCGTTCAAGATTGCCAGTAGCTACGTCAGGGCCAGCCGTAGGTCAAGTAACGGGTCAGTTCGAGGCCATTCCCTCGTACGGTCGACCTCACCAGTCGCGACTTTCCCCGACGTTCAGTGTCCAGGCCCGATCGCTTCCGAAGCCACGTCGCGCTGCGGCACGCCGGAAGCGGCGTGGCGGTTCGCTGGGCGGCTCCTCGGTGAGATCGAAGGTGCCGTAGTGCATCGCCACGACGCGATGGGCGCCGAGATCCACAGCCGCCTGGATCGCTTCTTCCGGATTGAGATGGACGAAGTGCATGATGGAGCGTGGCCGATAGGCGCCGATGGGAAGGGCGGCAAGATCGATCGGCCCCAGTCGCTTGCCGATCTCAGCGAAGCCCGCGAAGTAGCCGCTATCGCCGGCGTGATAGAAGCGGCGCGTTGGGCCGGCGACAACCCAGCCAGCCCACAGCCGCTGGTTGGCGCCGCCGACGGCGGAGCGCCCCGAAAAGTGTTGGGCCGGTACGCAGGATACACGCACGCGGCCCATCTGCGCGTCTTGCCACCAATCGAGCTCGACCGCTTGTCCGCCGGCGCTCCGCACCAACTCACCCATCCCCAGCGGCACGATGAAACGTGCGCCACGCTTGGCCAGGGCTTCGATCGACGGAACGTCGGTATGGTCGTAGTGGTCGTGGGAGAGGAGCACGAAGTCGATCGGCGGCAATTCCTCCAGCGGCACGCCCGGTGGCACGAGCCGCTTCGGACCGGCAAAGGCAATCGGGCTGGCCCGCTCGGAGAAGATCGGGTCGGTGAGAAACGTGACGCCATCCATCCGCACCAGCATCGTCGAGTGGCCGATCCACGTGACACTCGGGTTACGTTCCATGGCCTGGCGGTCGAACGGCACCAGGCGCGCCCCGCCGGGCGGCGACACCATCGACCTCCAGGTCTTGCGCAGGAAGAAGCCGAGCATGGTGCGAAACCCGGGCAGGTCCCGCGGGCCCACCAGATTCACGAAGCGGTCTCCGTCCCGCGGCGCACCGGCTTTGGCCATGGCGGGTACCATAGCAGAAAAGAGGATGATGAGAGTTGCCAGGGTTACTCGCATACGCCTGGCGTATCCTAGGAGCAGCGCATCGAGTCAGCAACCAGGCCGTCAGCCATGGCCGGCTAGACAAGTATCTTCCACGGCGCCAGCCGGGAATCAGGTCTTGCCCTCCGACCAGCCGGCGCGTGGTCGTCGTGAAGGTCTCGGTCCGTCCGCCGCGAAGGCCTGCAACAGGGCACTGACCCCGCGCGTGGTGGCGCGCGCCGCTTCCTCACGGCTGAGGACGCCGCTGTACCACTGCTCGAGCGCGGCGCGGCCGGCGGCAACGATCATGGCGGTAACGACGGCGGCCTCGCGCGCGCTGGCACCGATGGTCTCGGCGATGCGCGGCCGCTGGGGGTCCACCAGCCGGTTCTGGATCTTCTGCCCGAGCCGCGCCACCTCGCGGTCGGGGCCCTTCGAGTCGAGCACGTGCCACGGCCCGGCGCCCTTTGCCTCGATCGTGTCGCACACCGCTTCGACGAACATCCGCGTCGCCTCATCGAGGTTGCGGGGGATGCTGCGCCAGGCCCCTTGGCCCAAGCGCCGCGTGAGATCATCCGCGAAGTCTTCCAGCACCGCCATGATGAGCGCCTGCCGGCTGGGGAAGAAGCGGTACACCAGCTGTCGCGTGACGCCGGCGGCGGCCGCGACCTCGGGGAAGTGCACCGCGTCGACCCCGCGCCTGGTCATCAAGTCTGCGGCCACCTGCAGCAGATGGCGGCGGCGCTCGTCCGGCGAGAGACGCTGTCGCGGGGCGGGAGCGCTGATCCGCCGCCGTGCCCGTGTCCTCGCTCGCGTCTTCGTGGTTGACATATGTCTCTTAGTAATTTACCATCTGTAACATAAGGACTGGGGGTTCCGCAATGGCGATGCAGCGGAGGGTCTATGCCCTGGTTTGTCCGCAGCGGCGCGGCATAGGAATGGAAACGTGAAAGACTACGACGTCATTGTCATCGGCGGCGGCATCAACGGCCTCACCGCCGCCGCCTATCTCGCCAAGGCCGGGCTCTCCGTCGGCGTGTTCGAGGCACGCGGTCAGTGCGGCGCGCACTGTGACACGGTGGAGCTCGGGTTGCCCGGCTTTCTCCACAACACGCACGCCGCCTGGCTCGTACCCGCCTTGAGCCCGGCGATGGCCGACCTCGAGCTCGAGCAGTTCGGCCTGGAGCTGCGGGGGACGGACGTCCTCTTTGCCAAGACGTTCCGCGACGGCACGAACCTCGTGCAGGGCCTTGATCCGTCCGTGACGCAGGCAAGCGTGGCGCGTGCCTCCGAGCGCGACGCCGCGGTCCAAGGGCGCATCGCCCAGTACCTGATGGAGCACACCCCCGAGGCGCTGGGGCTCGGCCAGCAGATCATCTTCGGCGCGCCCAGCGCCGATCTCTTCCGCCGCCGCGCCGCCTTTCACGACGGCCTCCTGAAGGCCATCGGCGCGCCGATGAGCGGCGAGGACGTGCAGCGGATGAATGGCTTCGAAGTGCTGGAGAGGTTGTATGAAACCGAAGCGGTTCGTACGCTGCCCGCCGCCTTAGGCGAGTACACCGGGCAGTGGCCGCTGCACCGGGGCATGGGGACGCAGGGCATGGATCTCGCCGGCATGGCGCCCACGGCCGTGCACACCGCCCGCGGCGGATCGCACGCGCTCACCCACGCGCTGGTGAAGTGCCTCGTGTCCCACGGCGGCGAGATCTGGACGACATGCCCGGTCGACCGGATCCTGGTCCGCGAGGGACGTGCTGGCGGCATCCGCCTCTCACCGGACGCGCTGCTGCCGGGCGAGGAGATCAGCGCGCCGACGGTGATCTCGAACATCACGCTGGTTCCAACCTTCGTCCACCTCCTGGGCGCCGAGGCGATCGGCAGCGACTGGATCGAGAAGATCAAGCGGTTCAACTACGACGACCCGCAGCTGATCGCCGTCTACTACGCGCTCAGAGGCGATATCGAGTTCGCCTCGGCGGCGTACGACCCGGCCATCCAACGCGCCTGGGTCGGCTATTTCGGCGGAGAAACCCTGGCGGAGATCCGCGCCGGGATGGCCGATTGTCTCGCCGGGAAGATTCCCGACGAGATGATGGGCGGCTGGTTCCTCCCCACGCGCGCCGACCCCAGCCAGGCCCCGCCCGGCTGCCACACGCTGCTCGCCTGGGTGAGCATGCCACCGTGCCCACAGACCTGGCGTGGACGGAAGCTGCGTGGCTGGGATGCCTGGCGCGAGGTCGCGGACCCCCTCGCCGATGCCATCACCGAGCGCCTGGAGCAATACGCCCCCGGCTTGCAGGACCTGATCCTCGAACGGCACACGAATACCCCGTTCGATCAGGAGCACAACAACCCCTCGGCCATCCGCGGCAACATGATCGGCGGCAGCGCCATACCCGAGCAGTACGGCGCGAACCGCCCGCTGCCCGGTATTATCACCAAGGGCGTCTCGCGCACCTTCCTGCCCGGACTCTACCTGTCGAACTCCACGTACCCGTACGGCGCCACCCATCTCGCCAGCGGATACCTGGCGGCGTGTGAGGTGGCCGAGGACGCGGGTTGCCGCGAGGCGCCGTGGTGGCGGGCTGAGCCGTTTCTCTGGTTCCTGGAGAACATGTGGAGCATCCCGATGAACCTCGGCGTAGGCACCAGCGGCGCACGAGGAGCGGCGGAGGGGCGGCGATGACGACCACCGGCAGGTACGACGCGATCGTGATCGGCGGCGGGCCGAACGGCCTGGTCTGCGCCGCGTACCTGGCCCGGGCGGGGCAGAAGGTTCTTCTGCTCGAGCGCCGTCACGAGACGGGTGGCGGACTGAACACCGACGAGTACCACGGCTTCCGGCTGAACCTCCACGCCATCTACCACATGATGGGCGAGCGCATGCCCGCGCATCGGGATCTCGATCTGCCCGGCTTCGGACTGCGATACATTTATCCACCCGTCGTGGCCGCCTTCCCGTTTCGCGATGGGAGGTCCCTGATCTTCGCCCGCGACCCGCATGAGACGGCGGGCTCGATCGAGGAGTTCAGTCCGCAGGACGCCGTGGCCTTCATGCGGATGTGGGACGAGTTCCAGCCCATGCTGGAGCAGTACCTGATTCCGATGACGTATCAGTTGCCCGAGGGGGCGCTGGATCAGCTCAGCCAGTTCGGCGCGACCCCGGTCGGCGCGCGCCTGGCTGAGATCTCGGAGCTCAGCTGCATCGAAATGCTCGACGCCTACGGGTTCACCGACCCGCGCGTGCGCCTGGCGTTGCTGTCGTTCCCCGCCATGTGGGGTCTGCATCTCGAAGACCCGCTGGGATTTCTGTATCCGCTGTACCTGTGCCGGATGCTGTCGGCTGGGCTCGTCAAGGGCGGGTCGCACCGTCTCTCGTCGGCGATCTACCGCGCCTTCTTGCGCCGCGGCGGCACGGTGCTCGAGCAGTGCGAAGCCACGCGCATCGTCATGGAGAACGGCGTCGCCGTCGGCGTCCAGGTCGCCGGCGGCCCGCGGTTTGCTGCGCGTGCGATCATCTCGACGTTGAACCCGGAGCAAACCTTTTTGCAGCTCGTGGGCGAGCCAGCGCTCCCCGGCAACCTGCGTGACGCGGTACAGTCGTGGCAGTGGGAGGATCGGACGATGTTCGGCCTCCACCTCGGCGTGCGCGGGGATATCGCGCACCGGAGTAGAGATCCCAGAGTGAATGACGCGATGATCGTGTTCTGCGGTCTGGAAACCGAGGACGATCTGCGCGCCCACCTGCGCCGTGTCGACGCCGGCGAAGAGCCCGAATGTCAGTGGCTCCACGTCACGGTTCCGACTCGGTTCGATGCAACCATGGCCCCGCCGGGCCATCAGTTGCTGCGCGCTGAGGCGGTGGTGCAATACGGCGCGTCGTGGAAGACGGCGGGCAACGCCTTCGGCGACAGTTGCATCAAGCTGCTGCAGCAGTACACCGACCTCGGCGAGATCGTCTTGCGCCGGCAGCACACCCCGCTGGACATCGAGGCGAAGCTCACCACGATGAAGCGGGGTTCCATCAAGCACGGTGCCTATACGACACTGCAGCTGGGCTATCTGCGACCGAACGAGTTGTGCTCGCGCAGTGAGACGCCGATCCCGGGCCTGTTCGTAGGCGGCGCATCGGTGTACCCCGGCGGCATGATCCTCGGCGGCCCCGGCTTTCTCGCGGCCGGCGTGGTCCGGAACTTCCTCGCGGCCGGCCTGCCGTAGATCCCGGCCCGTCGCCGCGGTACGACCGCGTTCATTTCCGGCGCGCCTAGCGCTTGTGCTAGCCCTGGACCCGCCGAGATCGACACGGCGAAGGAGAACATCAGCAATGACAGAGAACTCGGTGTTCATCACGGGCGCGGCGACGGGAATTGGCATGGCGATCGCCAAGAGGCTCGATCGGCTCGGGTGGACGGTGTTCGCCGGGGTCAACAAGACGGCGCCGACGGAATTGCTGCGCGGAGTCAGCGCTCGCTTGACCGTCATCGGCGTGAATGTCGCCGATGACGAGCAGGTCAAGCGAGCGGCGGAGACCGTTGGTCAGGCTGTGGGCGGGCGTGGGCTCAAGCTGCTCATCAACAACGCGGCCATGACCGGCGCCGGCGGTCCGGTCGAGACCGTGAACATCGCGGACTTCAAGTATCTGATGGAAGTGAACTTCTGGGGACCGCTTCGCGTCACGCAGGCGTTCTTGCCCCTGCTGCGCCAGTACGGCCACGCCCGCATCATCATGGTGACCTCGGCGTCGTTGTACCTCACCATTCCGATGGGCTGCAGTTACCCGGTTTCGAAGCACGCGCTCGCCGCGCTCACGGACCACCTGCGCATGGAAATGGCCCCCTTCGATATTGAAGTGACGGCGCTGGAACCGGGCGGAGTGGAAACCCCGATGACGGCATTTCGATCGGAAGAGGAGACGGCACTGTGGAACGCCATCCCGCCTCCGCTGCGGCAGCAGTACGATGCCGCGTTCACATACCCGGGGAAGGGGCTACAAGAAGGATTCGAATTCGAATCGCCAGAAACGTACGCCGAGAAGGTATACCAGCGGATCATCAGCGCCAGGACGCTCAAGCCGCGCTATACGCTCGGCAAGGGCGTGGCGGTGCTGCCGTGGATGCATCGCCTGCTCTCACGGCGCGCACTGGAGAAAGTTTTCCGAAGGCTGATGCGGGTGAAAGCACGCGCCTGAGCGGTGCGAGCCGCGGGGCGTACTGAGGAGGAGTCATGACAGACGAACGACCGGCGAGGGTCCGCATCGAGGATTTCGCCAACCCACAGTTTTCCCCGGAGATGGCGCAGCTGCGCGCCTCGGTCGCGCCCCTCGCCGACCAACTACGCCTGGAGGTGGATGTGCTGCTCGCCGACGCGGCGGCGCAGACCGGGCTCGACGACTTCGGCGCCCCCGATTTCAAGGAGCGGCTCGGGGCGCTTCTCAACGGGCTGCGGGAGGAGGCGGGTCTGTCACCCTTCGGCGTGGTGACCAGCTACACGCAAGTGCTGCAGCTACTGAAAAACCGGCTGCTGATCCAGGACCTGCTCAAGCGGCATCCCGAGATCCACGAGGTGCGCATCGAGCGGCCGATCATCATCGGCGGGCTGCCCCGCACCGGAACCACGCATCTGCACAACCTGATGTCGACCGACCCGGGGCTGCGCTCGCTGCCCTACTGGGAGAGCCTCGAACCAGTGCTGGCGGAGTCGGAGCGTCCCGCCCCCGGCGCGCCGGACCCGCGCCTCGCCCGTACGGCGGCCGGGCTGGACGTGCTGGATGCCATGCTGCCCTATTTCAAGCGCATGCACGAGATGACCGTCGAGCACGCGCACGAGGAGATCCAGCTCCTGGCCATCGACTTCTCGACCATGCTGTTCGAAACCATGGCGGTCATGCCGACCTGGTTGGACTACTACCGAGCCCACGACCAGACGCCGCACTACGCCTACCTGAAGACCGTGCTTCAGGTGCTGCAGTGGCTGCGCGGCGGTAGACGCTGGGTATTGAAGTCGCCGCAGCATCTCGAGCAGTTCGGCCCGCTGCAGACGGTGTTCCCCGACGCCACCTTCGTGGTGACCCACCGTGATCCGGTCGCCGTGACGGCCTCGATGGTGACCATGGCGGCTTACTGCGCCCGCATGTACGTCGAACGGCCTGACCCGCTCGCCTTCGGCCGGCACTGGTCGGCGCGCATCGTGGACCTGCTCTCCGCCTGCGTCCGCGATCGCCACCTGCTGCCCGCCGAGGGCTCGATCGACGTCCGCTTCCACGAGTTCATGGCCGACGACTTCGCCATGGTGCAGCGGATTTACACGCTTGCCGGCCAGCCGATGACCGCGGATGCCCGCACGGCCATGGACGCCTTTATGGCTGCGCACCCGCGCGGCAAGTACGGCGCCGTCGTCTACGACCTCACCACCTTCGGGCTCGACCCCGGCGAGCGCCGCGCGGCGTTGCGTTTCTACGTCGACCGCTTTGGCGTGAAGGACGAGTGATGAGCGACCTTTTGACAGCGGCGGCTGGGCGCCTATTCGTTTGTGCGGATCAAGTGCTGCACCTCTTCTGGCGTCGCGGCGTTGCGTACGCTCTGGCGAAAACGAGCCGACTGCAACAGCATCGACAAGCTGGCGAGGAAGTTGAGATGTTCTCCGGCGGACGCGGGTGACGACAGCACCATCACCACGATCGAGATCGGCAGGCCGTTGCCTGCTTGGTATACCGCCTGCGGTGAGACCGCCATGGCCGCCAGGATACTGCTGATGCCCTCCAGACGCGCGTGGGGTATGCTGACGCCGATGTCGACCATCGCCGTGCTCGCCATGGCTTCACGCTCGTGAATGCGTTGGACGGCCTCGGGCGCCAAATGACTGGGTAAGCGGCCCGATGCAACCAGCCGTTCCACCAGGCCGCTGATCGTCTCACCGAAATCCTCCCAGGCCGGACGGACCATCACGCTTCCGGCCACCAATGCCTCGCTGACGCGAATTACCATACCTGCGCTTTCCTTACCGTGTCGGCAGCCTGGATGGGAAGTGCTGGCTGCAACCGCCTGGCTCATATGCCCGCATCTGGCGGACGGCAAGCCCCCGGAGCCAGCAAAACGCTTTTGCGGAGGCGTCCACGGCGCGCTATAAGTTTGGAGCATGTTCACGACCTTTCGCCGGCCGCCGAAGCGACCCCGGCTAATCAGCCCCATTGAAGACGCCATCGCCGACATCCGCAACGGCAAGATGGTCATCCTCATGGACGACGAGAGTCGTGAGAACGAGGGCGATCTCTGCCTGGCGGCAGAGAAGGTGACGCCTGAGGCCATCAACTTCATGGCCAAGTACGGGCGCGGCCTCATCTGCCTGACCCTGACCGAAGAGCGCATCCACGAGCTCGGCCTCAACATGATGGTGGCGGAGAACCGCGCGCCGCTGGGTACGGCGTTCACCGTGTCCATCGATGCGCGGCACGGCATCACCCATGGCATCTCGGCCCCTGATCGGGCGACGACGATTCTCGCTGCGATTGACGGCCGCACGCGCCCCAGCGACCTGGTGATTCCCGGCCATGTCTTTCCCCTGCGGGCACGCCGTGGCGGCGTTCTCGTGCGCACCGGTCAGACGGAAGGCTCGGTCGATCTCTCGCGGCTGGCCGGCCTGAAGGCGGCCGGGGTCATTTGCGAGATCATGAAAGAGGACGGCAGCATGGCGCGGCTGCCGGACCTGCAACGCTTTGCCGCCACCCATGGACTGAGAATCTGCACGGTGGCCGATCTCGTCCACTATCGGCTGCGCTGCGACTCGTTGGTGCATCGTGTCGCCGAAGCGCGCCTCAACAGCCGCTACGGCGGCGAGTTCCGCATCTTCGTCTACCACACCGATGTGGATGACGGCGAGCATGTGGTGCTGCTGAAAGGCGACATCCGCCCCGACGAGCCTGTCCTGGTGCGGGCGCACGCTGAGTTCCTGCCTGGGGATGTCTTCCGCATGGCAGAGCGAAACACCGCGGCCTTGTTGCACGAAGCCATGCGGGTCATCGCCCGGGAAGGCAAAGGCGTGGTGCTGTATCTGCGCCGTGAAGGGCGGGGCCCCGAGATTCTGGAATCTTCCGGCAAGCCGGGCGGGTCGCAGCGCCAAGCGGCACGCACGCCGAGCACGGACCCGGTGACACGGCAGCGTGATTTTCGTGAGTACGGTATCGGCGCGCAAATCTTGCGCGATGTGGGTGTCGGCAAGATACGGCTGTTGAGCAATTCCCCGCGCAACCTCGTCAGTCTGCCGGGTTACGGGCTCGAGATCCTCGACTGCGTCCCGCTGCGACTGGACACCCCGCGCAAGTCGGCACGCAAGGCCAGCCAGACGCGGCCGCAGCGCACCCGCACCGTGCGCCCCGGCTAGCCCCGGGCGAGGCCATCCAAAGCCGTCCTACTCTTGGTTGAAAAGCTTGCTCGGCTCGAAGGTGTAGATGAACCCGGCGCGGGCGCCAACGTCTTCACTGCCGGCGATCAGGCCAACGCTGGCGCCCAGGTAGAGCGTGCCGGCGCCCCGCTGCGCTTGCAGTCCCGCTCGGAATGCCGACTGCGCGTTGTCGTTATGGGTGAATGCCAGCCCGACGAGCTCACCAACTAATCTCACGGTGACGGAACCGGCCTCGACAAGACCGAGCGGCTGCGAGGCCACCGCCACATCATAGTGGAAGGTATCGTCTTGCCCCCCGGCTTTGAACGCATTGCTGTTCGGAATGGTAGGTCCGGAGTTGCCGAGCAGAAGGATTCCCAGGTTGACGTGGGCGGTCACTGGCCCCAGATTCTTGGAGGCCAATACGTCGGCTCCGAAATCGGTATCGTCGGTGCCCAGACGGTCGTTGCGGTTGGCGTCTGGCAGCTTCGCGCCGAAGCGGATGCCGAAAGCGGGAAGCCTCTCTCCCTCGTGCGCCAGGCGCACCTTGGTGAACATGCGCAGGTCACCCGAACCAAACTGCCGGTTGGTCTTGCCGTTGGTGGCTTCCTCATTCAGATAAAGCGTCTCGTAGCTCGCTTGAATCTCCGCCCATCCGCCGGCTCCCATGTGAAAGCTGAACTGCGGAATCGCAACGAGGTCTTGCCGCCGCAACGCCCCGGGCGGCGTGAACGGCGGGAAGCGCAGATTCCTGAAATACTCCACGCCCACAACGGCCTCGGCAATGCCGTGAGGAAGCGTGTCCACCTGCTCGGCAGCCAGCGGCAGGAGCGAATAGCCGCGGGCGGCGGCCGGGAACCAGGCGCCGAGAAGCGCCATGGCCCCCGTCACCGTCCAGTATCTCCAAGAGAATCGCCAGCACATTGCCATCGTTGGACTTTCGCCTACTCTGCGGCAGAATTGCAAGAGTCGAGCTCGTATGCTTGCATTTCGTTGTGCGTCCAGCGCATCGGGTAATCGTCGCGCTCATCTTCATCGTGAGTACTGCGAGCGGTGTCGCGGCAAGGGATCGGGTTACGTTGCGCCTCCTGCTTGACAGCGAGGAGGCGGTGCGTGGCGGCCAGACCGGCCTGGAAATCCTCCCCGAAATCGAGCCGGGCTGGCACATCAACGCGCACCAGCCAACGGAGCCATACCTGATACCCACCGAGGTGCGATTGACTCTGCCACTAGGCGTCTCCACCGACACGTTGACCTATCCACTCCCGGATCGGAAGCCGTTCGCGTTCGCCCAAGGCAAGGAGCTTCTGGTGTACGAAGGGCGGCCGGGCGTCCGCACGGCGCTGAACGTCCCGGCGGATTTCGATGGCGCACGTCTCCGCATCGAAGCCGCCTTACGCTACCAGGCCTGCAACAATGTCACGTGCCTGCCACCGGCGACGGTCTCGGCCGAACTCGTCGTGCCGGTAAGTGCGACCGTTGCGGCACCACGAGCGACGCCGGTGGCGAGGACGATACCGGAGCAGACCGAAGCCGTCTTCGATGCGGGCACCTGGCTTGCGCGTCACGGTCTCGGGACCACCCTGCTGCTGGTTGCGCTGCTGGGTTTGGGCCTGAACCTGACGCCGTGCGTGTATCCGTTGATTTCGGTCACCGTCGCGTATTTCGGCTCACAAGGCCGGCGCCGCGATGCGCACGTGGCGGCGCTGGCGGCGATCTACGTGCTGGGAATCACGCTCAGCTTCTCCCTGGCCGGCGTGGCCGCCTCGCTGTCGGGCGGCCTATTCGGAGCGGCGCTGCAGAAGCCGCCCGTGCTCTTCTTCATCGCAGCGGTTTTGGTCGCGCTGGCGTTGAGTTCCTTCGGCCTCTACCAGCTGCAGCCACCGGCGTGGGCCCTGCGCCGCGTGAGCGGCTCGGTGCACGGCGCCTTCGGAGCCTTCTTCATGGGACTGACGATGGGGGTTGTCGCGGCACCATGCGTTGGGCCGGTCGTGCTGGGGTTGCTGCTCTTCGTTGGCAGCCGGCAGGACGGATTGTTGGGTTTCGAACTGTTTGCCGCGCTTGGCCTGGGCATGGGACTGCCGTATCTGGCCCTCGCCATGGCGGCGGGATCGATCAAAGCCTTGCCGCGCTCGGGCGAATGGCTGGTGTGGGTCGAGCGAGTCTTTGGTGTCGTGCTGCTGGCTCTGGCAGCATACTTGGTAGAGCCGCTGCTGCCGAAGACCATCAGCCGCTTCTTGCTTCCTGGGCTGGCCGCCGCCGGCGGCATCCACCTGGGCTTCATCGACCGGTCTGGCCTGGGCATGCGCTACTTCCCATCGTTCAAGCGACTCACGGGCATTGCTGCGGTTGTCATCGCGGCCTGGGCCGTGATGCCGCAGCGTCCTGAAAGCGCGATTTCCTGGCAGCCGTTCGAAGCCGCGAGCCTGGAGGGGGCACGCAACAGCGGCAGGCCCGCGGTCGTCGATTTTCTCGCCGATTGGTGCGTCCCGTGCCGGGAAATGGACCATACAACATTTCGCGATTCCCAAGTGCGGCAGCAAGCCGAACGCTTCGCCATGTTCAAAGCCGACATCACCCAGGATTCGGAGGGGACAGACGAAATCGTCGGTCGCTACCGCGTACGCGGTGTACCGACCGTGCTTGTGTTCGACAGCTCCGGACGCGAGGTGCAGCGGCTGATCGGCTATATCGGGCCCGAGGAAATGGCGAAGGCCATGCATGGCGTGCAGTGAGCGCCCTTGGCTTGTGGCGCAAGCCGCGCTACACTGCCACCGTAGTGAATGACCCGTCGTCGCCCGCCGGCAGTTCTCCTACACTCAACGAACCTATCGTGAGCTTCCGTTCGTTCGCGCTGCCCGAGGTCGTGCAGCAAGGCATTGATGCCGCGGGCTTCACGACCTGTACGCCGATTCAACAGCGCGCGCTGCCGCCGGCGCTGGCGGGCAAAGACGTGGCCGGGCAGGCGCAGACCGGCACCGGCAAGACGGCGACGTTCTTGATCACGGCGTTCACCAAGCTGCTGCAGCACCGTCCCCCGGCGCTTCCGGATCCCGCCCCGCGCGCGCTCGTTATCGCCCCGACGCGTGAGTTGGTCGTGCAGATCTTGCACGACGCCGAGCAACTGGGCCGCTTCACCGGTCTCTCGATGCAGGCGGTGTTCGGGGGTATCGATTACCGCAAGCAACGCGATCTGCTGCGGCAAGGGTGCGACATCCTCGTCGGCACCCCTGGCCGGCTCATCGACTACTTCAAGCAGCAGGTGTACAGCCTACGGCGTATCGAGCTGCTGGTGATCGATGAAGCCGATCGGCTGTTCGATATGGGATTCATTGCCGATCTCCGCTTTCTTCTGCGCCGCCTGCCGCCGTACAACAAGCGACAATCGATGCTGTTCTCGGCGACGTTGTCCTACACCGTGATGGAGCTGGCCTACGAGCACATGAACGATCCGGTCAGGGTCGCCGTCAGCCCCGAGCAGGTAACGGCGGCTAACGTGGAACACGTGCTGTATCACGTCGGGTCTCACGAGAAACTCCCCCTCCTGCTGGGCCTGTTTCGGCGCGAGCAGCCGACGCGGGTGCTGATCTTCGTGAACACCAAACGTGCCGGCGAATGGCTGGCGCGCCGGCTGAGCGAGAATGGTCTCGCCGCCAAGGCGATCACCGGCGATCTCGATCAGCGGGCGCGTCTTCGCCTGATGCACGACTTCAAATCCGGTGGTTTGCTGATCCTGGTGGCCACCGACGTCGCTTCCCGCGGCCTGCACATCGATGACGTGAGCCACGTCATCAACTACGACCTGCCACAGGACGCCGAGAATTACGTCCACCGTGTCGGTCGTACGGCACGCGCCGGCGCGTCAGGAAAGGCGATCACTCTTGCCTGCGAGGAGTACGTCGAATCGCTCGAGAGCATCGAACAGCTCACGGGCTTCAAGATTCCGGTAGAAGACACGCGCGATGAGTTGTTCGTACGCCCGCTGCCGCCGCACGGTGGCGCGCGCCATCAAGGGCATGCGCGCCCCTCGCCGCCCACGCCCCGTCGCCAGAGCCGGCGCCGTGCCCGGGGCAACGGGCGCCACGGCGTCGGCGCAGACGCATCCTAGGGCCGCAGTGCAAGATCGAAAAGCGCTTCCAGTGTAGAGTACAGAGGAGGGAATCATGTTCGGCACAATCAAGAAGGTCGTCCGGGATAAAGGATTCGGTTTTGTCGTTCCCGACGACGGCAGCGACGATGTCTTCTTCCACCGCTCGCGCCTCGCTCCCAAAGTCGTCTTCGAAGACCTGCGCGAAGGTGACGAGGTGGAGTTCCAGGTGACCCAGGGCGAGAAGGGGCCGCAGGCGAACAATCTGAAGGTCCGCTAGGCGGCTTCCAACAAGGCGTGTGAGCGTGCAAGCGTGGGAGTCTGACGGCGCCAGAGCAGGCCAGCATTCCCCCGCCACAACGTTCCCACGTTGGCACAGATCCACGCTCCCACAGCTTACTGCCGCTGGGCTCAGCGGCGTACTGATCGCAGCGTGCTTTTTGTGGTTCGAGCTGTTTCCGCTCGCGTGGGTGGCGTTCGTCCCATTCTTGTGGGCGATCCGCCGGGTCGCCACGGCCCGTGAAGCAGCCCGGGTCGGTTTGGTCGCGGGGGTGGCGACCAACCTGCCGGCCTTCTACTGGCTCGTCTACACCATCCACGTATTCGGTGGCTTCAGCTACCCCGTCGCCCTCTTCTTCTACGCCTGCCTGACGCTGTTCGCCGCCCTCGAGTTCGTGGTGTTCGCGCTCGCCTTGGCGCGAACGGGACCGGGTCCGTTTGGGCTGGCGGTGCCGATTCTCTGGGTGACGCTGGAGTTTTTCTACCCCAACGTGTTCCCCTGGCGCATGGCCAACTGCCAATTGCACGCGCCGGTGCTGATGCAGATCGGTGATCTCACCGGGCCGTTCGGCTTGAGCTTCGTGATGCTGTGGAGTTCAGCTGCGCTGGCGCTGTTGTTCGATCGCCCCCGCCGGTTTGGTCCGTTGCTCGGAGCGGCGACGGCGGCACTGGCCGTGGCGCTGTACGGCATGATGCGGCTGCCGGCCATCGATCGCGCCATGGCGGCGGCCCCAACGGTCCGTGTCGGCTTGGTGCAAGGCAACGTGGGGATCAAGCAGAAGGGCGATGTCCGCTACTTCGAAATCAATCTGGAGACCTACCAGCAGCTGTCGGAAGACCAGCAAGAACACCTCGACGTCATCGTCTGGCCGGAAACGGTTTCGCAGCGTTGGGTGGAGGTTGGCACGACGCGACTCGAGGCCAAGGACAACCCGTTTGCCGATCTGCAGACCCACCTCATCTTCGGCGGTCTTGCCTTTCGTGGGCGCGGACGCAACCAGGCCGACGAGTTCAACAGTGCGTTTCTCATGGGTCCGGGCGGCGTGGTGCTCGACCGCTACGACAAGCACATCCTGATGCCGTTCGGGGAGTACATCCCCCTGGCGTCGTACTTCCCGGCGATTTATTCGCTCAGCCCGGAGACCGGAAGTTTCACCGCCGGCACAGGCGTTGCTGTCTTCGATGTTCCGGGCAAGGTGCGGATCGGCCAGTTGATCTGCTACGAAGATCTTCTGGCGTCGATGTCGCGCCATGCCACGGCAGCGGGTGCGGAGGTGCTACTGAACATTCTGAATGATGCGTGGTACGGCAACACGGCGGCCCCGTATCAGCATCAAGCCTTGGCCCTCTGGCGGGCAATCGAAAATCGCCGCTACCTGCTGCGCGGATCGAACTCTGGCGTGACCAGTATCATAGATGCGGCGGGCCGGGTGGTTGCGGAAGGGGGCTTGTTCCACGCTGAAGTCGTCACCGGTACGGTGCGCCGTTTGCAGGTGCAGACCTTTTACACGCGATTCGGTGATGCTTTCGCCTGGTTGGTGACGGTGGCAGCGGTGGCGCTGCTGTGGCGTGGCCGGCGTCGCTTGATCGCTGGTGGTTGACCGGTCGGCAAACGTTCCTTCGGGCACGCGCGCCCGATCTCCCGCAAGATATTATAAACGTAATACAACTCCGGATAGACCAAGGGTTTGCCGCTGGTCATGAGGGCGGCGGCCACTTGGCGCTCCGGGTCAGCCCATGACAGGATGTTGGTGAACCCGAGATGGCCGAAGGCATGCTCGGTGTCGGGGCCGTACAAGCTGAACCACTTCGTCCCCAGCATGAACCCCATGGCGTATCGGATGGGCAGGCCGAGGGTGAAGTCCAGCTCGAAATACGACTGCTCCGCCGTCGCGCGTTGGATCGTTCGCGGGTCCAAGATGCGCACGCCGTCGAGCTCCCCGCCGTTGAGCAGGAGCTGATAGAAACGGCTCGCCTCGTTGGCCGTCGCCACGATGTTGGCGGACGGAATGATGCTGGTCAGAAACCGCGGATCGTTGGAGAGCTCTACCGCAGCGCGGAATTCGACGCCAAAGGCTCGTCGCAGCAGCGTGGAGAGTGGGGGCAACGGTGGCGGCCCGGTGAAGTAGTTGGTGGCAACTTGTTTGGCGTCGCGGCGCCGCACGCCGTAATTCATCCAGCGGAAGCCGAGCGGCCGCAGGATCGTTTCGCCGAGCACGGTACGAATGTCCTTCCCGGTGACCCGCCGTACGACTTCGCCGAGGATGAAGCCGCCGGAGATGGCGTGGTACGCGAGCTGGCGCCCGGCCCGTGACGTCGGTTGCGCGTCGCAGAAAATCTGCACGATCCTTTCGGGATGATCGAGCCGATCCAACTCCATGACCTCGGGCGACAGGTTTGGGATCCCGGCACGGTGCGTGAGCACGTGACGGATGGTGATCCATTCCTTGTGGTGCCCAGCAAACTCCGGGATGTACTCGCACACCCGATCGTCGAGGCGGATGAGATTCCGCTCGTCGAGCAGATGGACGACCATCGCCGTCACCGCCTTGGCTGCCGAGAAGATGGTGAATGGGGTGGCCGGTGTGGCCAGCACCTTTGGGGCGTCCGGCGCATCGTGAGGACCGTTCCCAGAGGCATGGCCGATGGCGCGATCGATGAGGATCTGGCCGCGTCGGCGGACACACAGCTGGATAGCGGGGTGCACACCGCTCTCATACAGGCGCTCGACCGCCCTCCAAATCTGTGCCACCGCTGGCGGCTTGACACCCACCTCGCGTGGTTTGATCTCGGCCTGCTTGGAGGTGACCGCCTCCAACGATGAGGGCACGCGGCAGGTCGTGATGAACGGCATCCGCACGGGTTCGTTTTAGCCGATCGATGGCTGAATCGCGAATCCCACATTTTCTTCTTGTCGGGCACTGACTGCGCACAGTATGATCCGCCCTTAGTACGCGGGTACCATCTGCCCTAGGCAGTAAGATTGACATGAATCGCTTGCCTGACTTATAAAGCGCGAGGTTTTCCGGTGAGTGGAGGCGACCTGAAAAAGTCGATGATTGAGAATTACGCGCTAAGGGTGGCAAGTCGTGTCGCCGTGGTTCTTGTTCTGACCGTCATGGCGGTCTCCCGGGCTGGCGCCGCACCGCACAACGGCGTTCGCATCACGGACAACTTGTACGGGGCGCGCTTCGTGGATGCCGACAACGGGTGGACCGTGGGCGCCTTCGGGACGATTTTCCGAACTCGCGACGGGGGCAAGACGTGGCGGCCGCAGGTGTCGCATACCACCGAACTGCTCTTCAGCGTCGACTTTGCTGATGCGCGGCATGGGTGGATCACGGGACGGTCCGGTCTGATCCTGCACACCAGTGACGGCGGCGACACCTGGCAGACGCAGCACTCGGGCACCGACCGACATTTGTTCGACCTCAAGGCCATCGACCAACAACACGTGTGGGCGGTCGGCGACTGGGGCACGGTCATGGCCACCCGTGACGGGGGTACGACGTGGGAAAACCACTCGCTGGAGCGCGACGTGATTCTCAACGCCCAGTCCTGGGCGGATCCGGATCACGGCTGGATCGTCGGTGAGGCAGGCGCCATTGTTGCCACCGGAGACGGCGGCAAGACATGGAACGAGCAGCCCAGCGGTATCGAGAAGTCACTGTTCGGGGTGTACTTCTCCGACATCCACCAGGGATGGGCGGTCGGTCTGGATGGCATCATTCTCCGTACGGTGGACGGCGGCCAGACCTGGAAGGCCCAACAGGGTTCGACCGAGGTTGGGGCGTTGGAACAGGTCGGTTTTCAGGAAGCCCTGGGTAATCCGAGCCTGTACGACGTCAAGGTGTCGGGAAAGTACGGTTACGTCGTCGGCGACATCGGCGCCGTGCTCGTCAGCGAGGACGGCGGCGCCACTTGGCAGCGCAAAGATATGCCCGCCGAGTGGCGGTTACGGTGGATCCGTTCGGTTTCCCTCGTGAACGGCACCCATGGGGCCCTCGTGGGCGCCAATGGCCTCACGCTTCGGATCGTAGGCAACGAAGTCAAAATGCCAGAGGTAGAAGAGCATGCTCTCGAAGCGACTCATTGAGCGCTACCTGAAGTTTCTGCTGCGCCGCCGGGTGCCGATCTCGATCGCCATCGGCATCGGTACCCTGTTCTTCGTGTGGTTCACCGCCATGCGGCTGACCATCTTCACCAACTTCTTCGATCTCTACCCACCGCGGCACCCGTACATTCAGTTGTATACCAAGTACCGCAGCATGTTCGGGACCGCCAACTCGCTGGTCATGGTGCTGGAGGTCAAACAGGGCACCATTTTCAGCAGCACGGAGACCATCGAGAAGATCAACCGCATCACCCTCGACCTGCTGCACAACGTCCCGGGCGTCAACGGCGAGCAGGTCATCTCGATCACGCACCCGAAGCTGAAGACCACGTTGACCTCCGGCTCCGGGATCAAGGTCGTACCGTTGATCTATCCGCGCTTGCCGCGCGACCAGGAGGACCTCGAGTTCCTGCGCCAGAAGATCTACAGCACGGAGGGCGTGCGCGGGTTCTTCGTCTCAGCCGACGACAAGGCCACGCTGATCTCGGCCGGCTTCTGGGAAGAGTACTTCGATCTCACCACCATGTGGCAGAAGATCCAGGAGATCGTCGCGCGCGAGGAGGCGGACGGCACCGTCAAGATTTATGTCGCCGGCCCGCCTGTGCTGTACGCCTACTTCAATGAATCCGTCTCCAAGATGAAGTACGTGTTCGCGGCGACCGGCCTGGCCATGGTCCTGCTGCTGTGGTTTTACTTCCGCAGCTTTCAGGGCGTCATCATTCCGGTGTTCTCGGGCCTAATGAGCGCCATCTGGGGTCTCGGGTTTGCCGGGCTCTGTGGATTCACGATCGATCCGCTGGTGCTGGTGGTCTTCGTGCTCATCACGGCACGCGCCCTCAGCCATTCGGTGCAGTCGATGGAGCGCTATCACGAGGTCTACCACTCGTGCCACGACAAACATACGGCGATCATGCGCTCCTACATCAGCCTGTACAGCCCGGCGTTGGTATCGATCATGGCCGACGGCCTGGCCATCCTGACGATCGCCGTGGCCAGCATTCCACTGATGCAGAAGCTCGCTTTCGTCGCCAGCTTCTGGATCATCAGCATCTTTCTCAGCGTGGTCACGCTGCACCCGATAATTTTGTCCTACGTCAATCCGCCGAAGGATCCGCTGCCGGGACGCCGCCTCTCCGACTCACTGTACGAAGGGGTGAGCCGCGGCCTCATTGCGCTGGGCACGGGCCGCATGCGCTGGGTTGTGGTTGGCAGCTTCGCCATCGTCATGGCCTTCGGCTTGTACTTCGCCCATCAGCTCAAGACCGGCGACTCCAACATCGGTGAAGCCCTGCTCTACCACGACCATCCCTACAACCAGGCCATGGCCAAGCTGAGCGAGAAGTTCGTCGGTGCCAGTCAGCTGGTGATCATCGCCGAGGGCAAGAAACCCGAAGCGATCAAGGACGCGGCCGCCCTCAACAACATCGATCTCTTCGCGCGCCACATGGCGCAGAGCGAAGGGGCCGGCGGCGCGCTCACCGCCGGGACGTTGCTGAAAAAAATCTACCGGACCTTCCACGAAGGCGACCCAAAGTGGGAAATGCTGCCGACCCGTGACGACTATGTCGGCCAGTTGTTCTTCCTCATCACCTCGGGCACCAGCCGCGGTGAAATGGACCGCTTCTTCAGCCCCGACTATACCAACGCCACCATCACCGTGTTCTACAAGAACTACAACAACGAGATCATTCACGACGCCATCAGCCGCGCCAAGGCCTACATCGCCGAGAACAGCCGCCCACAAGACAGCGTGCGCTATCTCCTCGCCGGCGGCCTGCTCGGCATCTTGGCGGCCTCCAACGAAGAAGTGGAATGGTCGTACCGCGTCAACGTGCCGCTCATCTTTTTCGTGGTGTTTCTACTCAGCTTCGCCACCTACCGCTCCGTGGTCGGGGCGCTGATCGTGATGATCCCGTCACTGGTCGCACAGCCGCTCTCGGAAGCGGTGATGTACCTGGTAGGCATCGACTTCAATATCAACTCGCTGCCAGTGGCTGCCGTGGGCATCGGCATCGGAATTGATTACGGGTATTACGTGCTCAGCCGGATCATCGAAGAGTATGAGCTGACCAACGACTTCGACGAAGCCAACCGCCGGGCCATTGCGACCACCGGCAAGGCGATCATTTTTACTGGCACGACGCTCGTGGTGAGTGTGATCTTCTGGCTCTTCTTCCCGCTGAAGTTCGAAGCGGAAATGGCCTTCCTCCTGATGATGCTGATGGTCTTCCACGCCATCGGCGCGCTGGTGTTCATCCCGGCGCTGGTGTCGTTGCTGCGGCCGCGCTTCGCGGTCGAACGGGCAGCGCAGCGCGTCCAACAGTTGGCGGCGCAGGCAGGGGCCCAAGGCTAGCTTCTTCCGTCCCCTGAGAGCCTTACGACGCGGAGTCCCACGCTCGCTTGCCGCGGGCGTGGGCGATCACGAGCAGCCTACGTTGTTTTCCCGGAAGTCCCTGAAGAACTGAGTGACTCCCCGCCTTCACGAAGTCGGCCCGACGGTCGACCATGTCCGGCTTGACGATTCGAGCAATTACTCTTAGATTACCTGCTCATGGAATACCGGGTGGAGGAGCTGGCTGCGGCAGCTGCGGTTCGCGTCGACACGATCCGGTTTTATCAGACTAAGGGATTGCTGCCGCTACCGCGGCGCGTGAAGCGGGTTGCGGTGTACTCGCAGGAGCACCTGTCGCTGCTCAAGCGGATACGGCGCTACCAGTCGCAAGGACTCAGTCTGGCCGTGATCAAGCGCCTGCTGCTTGCTGGCTCGCACTCCCGTGCCGATGCTTTGCTGGTGGCCGTTGCGGAGGAGAGCGGCGAGCGTGGGCTCAGCCGAATGCAGCTAGCGGCCATGTCGGGAGTGCCGGAGCCGCTCCTGGCCTCGCTGGAGGCGGCGGGGCTCCTCAATCCGGCGGCGGTGGAGGGCGAAGCCCGCTACGGCGAGGCCGATCTCCAAATGGTGCGTGCCGGGCTCGAGATCTTGCAGCAAGGGTTTCCACTCGACGAGCTGCTGCGTGTGGCCATCGAGCATGCGCAGCAAATGGGGCACACCGTCGACAACGCCATCGCACTGTTCGATCGTTACGTTCGCAAGGCCGGGAAGACCGACGTGGCAGCTGAGAAAGTGGCGGATGCGTTCCGCCGACTGCTGCCAGCGGTAACCACCCTTGTTGCTTTGCACTTGCAACGCACCCTGCTCGGCCGCGCCTTGGATCGCCTGCGCCAGCACGGCGACCCGGAGGTGTATGAAGCGGCGGCCGCGGTGCTGCAGGCCGGACACTTGGAGGTCAAGTGGCGCTAGGACTGCCACCGCTTGCCGAGAAGGCCGCCGTCGTGGAGGCGATGTTCGACCGCATTGCCCCGCGCTATGATCTGCTCAATCGGCTACTGACCTTGCGCCTCGATCAACGCTGGCGGCGCATGGTGGTTCGCCACGCGGCCATCGGCCCGCAAGATGTGGTGGTGGATCTTGGCTGCGGCACGGGCGATCTGTGCGCATTGGCGGCGGCGGCAGGGGCACGTGTAATTGGCGTCGACTTCGCTGCCGGCATGCTGGTGGCCGCGCGCCGGCGCGGGCTGGCGATGCCGCTGGTGCGTGCCGATGCCGCGGTGCTGCCGCTCCCGCCCGCCTGCGCCAGCGTCGTGACCTCCGCCTTCGCCCTACGGAACTTCGTCTCGATTGCGCCAGTGTTGTCGGAAGCGGCGCGAGTGCTGCAACCGGGCGGCCGTCTCGCCCTGCTGGAAGTCGACCAGCCCTCCGGCGCGCTGACCCGGTGGGGGCACGACCTGTACTTCAAACGGCTCGTCCCCATCGTTGGAGCCCTGCTGTCGGATCCGGCGGCATACGCTTACCTGCCGCAATCCACGGCGTATCTTCCCCCCACCCCGCAACTCCTGCAGCTGGTCACCGCAGCCGGATTTTGCGGTGCGGTCAAACGCCGGCTCAGTGGGGGCATTGCGCAGCTGATCTTCGCGATCCGCCGTCAGTGAGAACCATGCTCAACACCCTGTTACGTGGCGCTGGCGATCAGATTGCGCTCGCGATCGAGCATGCCCGCGAGCGCAAGGCGCGGGTTCTGGTGACACTGTCGGGCTCGATCGCACCCCCGGAAGACTTGCTCGGCCTGGTGCAGCACGCGGGCAGTGCGGAGCGCTACTGCTTCTTGTGGGAGCGGCCCGAGGACCGATTCGCCATCGCCGCGCTCGGCGCCACAGCGACCTTCAGCGCGCACGGGGCGGGGCGCTTCGCGCAGATTGCCGCGGCCTGCGGCAGCATCCTGGATGACAGCGTCGCGGATGCCGCCTCGAAAGCGATTGGGGCACCCTTTTTCGTCGGTGGCTTCGCCTTCGCGCCCGACCCGCCGAAGGAGGAGCCGTGGGGTGACTTTCCTGCCGCCCTGATGGTGCTACCACGCCTGCTTATCGTGCGGCGTGACCAGAGCGCGACGCTCACCGCTACCTGTATCGTCGACGAAAGCAGCGATTGCTCCGGCATCCTGCGCCGCTTGGAATCGGATCTGGAGGACATGCAGCGGTCTGCGGTGTGCCCCCGCCCTGAGCCTTCCAGCGATCCGACTTCGGTCCGCTACGAAGCTGCGCCAACATTGCCGCTTCCGCAATGGAAGCAGGCCGTAGCCGATACGGTCGACGACATCACCCGCGGACGCCTGGACAAGCTTGTGCTGGCGCGATGCTGCACCGTCGCCTCCAACCGGCTCTTTGACTGCGAGCCCGTGTTGCGCCACCTGCGCAAGACATACCCCTCCTGCGTCCTGTTCTGGATCGGCACCCCGCATGGAGACTTTCTCGGCGCGACGCCCGAGCCGCTGGTGCGCGTCAAAGGCCGGGCGATCAGCACCGCGGCCATTGCTGGTTCGACGGCGCCCGGCACCTCGGTCGCGGATGCACGCGCGCTAGCGCAGGCGCTCAAGAACAGCGGCAAGGACCGCCTCGAACACGCCGTCGTCGTGCGGGCACTCGTGGACATCCTGGCGCCCTTGTGCGAACGCCTCGATGTACCGCTTGAGCCGCAGCTTCTCCGGCTGGACAACGTGCAGCATCTCATCACCCCGATTGCCGGGGACCTGAGCGAGTCGCACCACATCCTCGATCTGGTCGATCGCCTCCATCCCAGTCCCGCCGTGGCCGGTCATCCCCGCGCCGTTGCGCTGCAGCTGTTGCCGCAGCGCGAAGCCTTGAACCGCGGCTGGTACGCCGGGCCCATCGGCTGGATGGATGCACATCGCGACGGGGAATTCGCCGTCGCCATCCGCTCCGCTCTCGTGCGCGGCTCGGAAGCATCGCTCTACGCCGGGGCCGGCATCGTCGCCGGTTCCGACCCGGAGACGGAGCTGGGAGAGACGCGCTTGAAAATGCAGCCGCTCTTGTCGGCGCTCATGGAACTCTGATGTACGAGCACGATCCGGGCTTTGCCGGACTCGAGGCGTTCGTGGCCGAGCTGGCGCACGCCGGTGTGGCGCACGCCTGCATCATGCCCGGCGCCCGTTCCACGCCCCTCGCCGTGACTTTCGCGACGCATCCCGCTCTCCGCTCCTGGTCACACGTCGACGAGCGCTCGGGGTCCTTCTTTGCGCTCGGCATCGCCAAGGCGACACGCCGCCCAGTCGCCGTTGTCTGTACCTCGGGTACCGCCGCCGCCAACCTCCTCCCAGCCGCCGTCGAAGCGTTCTACGCGCACGTTCCCTTGCTCCTGCTGACGGCGGACCGGCCGCCCGAGCTGCGCGATTGCGGCGCCGGTCAGACGATCGACCAGATCAAGCTCTTCGGGACGCACGTGAAGTGGTTCGCCGAGGTCGGTACCGCCGAGGCCGGACTGCGCTACTTCCGCACGCTGGCGTGCCGCGCGGTGGCCCGCGCCTGCGCCCGCCCTCCGGGCCCCGTTCACCTGAACTTCCCGTTCCGCGAGCCATTGCTGCCGCGTGTGGCATCCGTTCCTCACGGTGCCGAGCTGTTGGCGAGCGCGACGAATGCCCAGGGTCCGTACACCGTCGTGCACGACGCCTGTGCCGCACCACCCGAGACTGCAGTGCAAGCGCTGGCAGCCACACTGGCCGCCACGCCACGCGGTTTGATCGCCTGCGGGCCGCAGGATAGCGAGGCGGAATTTGCGGTAACGGTAGCCCGGTTAGCCAAGTTCGTCGGCTATCCGATTCTGGCGGACGCGGCGTCGCAGCTGCGTGCCGGGAGTCACGACACCTCGTTGGTAGTGGACGCGTACGATACCGTGTTGCGAGACGAAACGTTCGCCCGGGGTGTCTCTCCGGACGTGGTGCTGCGGTTCGGACCGATGCCGGCCTCAAAGGCATTCGCCAGCTATCTGCAGCAGCACCCCCGTTGCCGTCAGATCGTCATCGATCCGCTCACCTTCTGGAATGATCCGATCTCGATGGCGTCGGAGATCCTGCCCTGGGAGCCGGTCGCGGCCTGCAACGCGCTGTGCCACTGCCTGTCGTCGAATGAGATCGGCTCCGCCCGGCGCGCAGACGAGAGGTGGCGCACGCAGTGGCTTGCGGCCGCCCACCGCGTCCGTGCCGCACTGGAACGACAGCTCAACTCACTGAACGAGATGTTCGAGGGCAAGGTGTTCGGCGAGTTGTCGCGGTTGCTGCCGGACGGCACTTGGTTGTACGTCGGCAACAGCATGCCGATACGGGACCTCGAGAGTTTTTGGCCCACCGGCCCACGCGCCATCCGCTTTCTCTGCAACCGCGGCGCCAACGGTATCGACGGCTTTGTTTCCAGTGGCCTCGGTGCCGCGGCGGTCAGTGACCAGCCGGTGGTCATCGTCACCGGCGATCTCGGTTTCTACCATGATCTGAACGGCTTGCTCGCCGTCAAACGCCACGGGGTACGGGCCACCATCATCGTGATCAACAACGATGGCGGGGGAATCTTCTCGTTCCTGCCACAGGGCGATTGCGATGAGCCGATGGCGGAGTACTTCTTCACTCCGCACGGCCTCGATTTCCGTGGCGCCGCCGAAATGTACGGCTGCGCCTTTACCCGTGTGGCTTCGTGGAATCAGTTCCGCGCCGCGGTGGCGTCATCACTGCAGGCGGAGCGCACCAGCGTCATTGAGGTCCCGTCCGAGCGCCGGCGCAACGTGGAATTGCACCGACAGATCTGGGCGGCCGCCTCCCAGGCGCTGGCGGAGGAATGAAGCGATGCCGCATGTGAGCCTAGGCGATGTTCGCTTGCACGCTGCCGTTGCCGGTGAGGGTACGCCGCTGATCCTGCTCCACGGTTTTACCGGCAGCGGGGCGCAGTGGACGGCGCAGGTCGAAGCCTTTGCCGCCCGCTTCCATACCATCGCCGTTGACCTGCTGGGCCACGGCCGTTCCGACACGCCCGCCGACCCGGAGCGCTACCGCATGGAGCGGTGCATTGGAGATCTCGCCGCGTTGCTCGACGTGCTCGACGTCAGGCATGCCTGCTGGGTCGGATACTCGATGGGGGCGCGCGTGGCGCTCGCCTTTGCGCTGGCGTACCCGGAACGTGTGCAGGCGCTGGTGCTCGAAGGCGTGTCGCCCGGCATCGATGATCCCATCCAGCGCCGCGAACGGATCGCACAGGACGAAGCGCTCGCCGACCGCATCGAGCGGGACGGCATCGAGCCATTCGTCGATGCGTGGATGCAGCAGCCCCTGTTCGCTTCCCAGGTCCGCCTGGGACCCGCAGCCCTGGCGGCGGCACGCGCTGCGCGCTGCGCCAACAACGCCAAAGGGCTGGCGAACAGCTTGCGGGGCATGGGTACCGGTGCGCAACCGCCGCTGTGGGCGCGGTTGTCCACGGTGGCTACGCCGACGCTGCTGGTGGTCGGAAATGAGGACTTGAAATTTCGCGCCATCACCGACGCGATGATCCTTCTCATGTCCGAGGCCGCGGTGGCCGTCATCCCAGAAGCGGGACACGCTGCCCATCTCGAGAATCCGGCGGCGTTCAATGCTCGCGTGCTCAGATTTCTGACCGAGGAGTCTCTAGGAAAAGCCGGTAACGAACCACGCGCCTCCGTCGCGTGAATCACAACAGCAGCGGGAGGAATACACATGTCCGTCAATTGGATACCACGTCGCACGTACACCGACATCCGATACGAAACGGCGGAGGGGATCGCCAAGATCACCATCAACCGCCCCGAGGTGCGCAACGCTTTCCGTCCGCAGACGCTCTTTGAGCTCATGGATGCCTTTGCCGCCGCGCGCGAAGACTCCACTGTCGGAGTGGTCATCTTCACGGGCGCGGGCACCGAAGCGTTTTGCTCCGGCGGCGATCAGCGCGTGCGTGGTTCGGGTGGGTACGTCGGCGATGACGGCGTGCCGCGACTGAACGCGTTGGATCTGCAGCGTCATATCAGAACCCTGCCCAAACCGGTCATCGCCATGGTGGCGGGGTACGCCATCGGCGGCGGACACGTGCTGCACCTGGTCTGCGACCTGACCATCGCCGCCGACAATGCGATGTTCGGTCAAACCGGCCCCCGCGTCGGCAGCTTCGACGGCGGTTACGGCGCGACCTATATGGCCCGCATCGTCGGACACAAAAAGGCGCGGGAGATCTGGTACCTCTGCCGGCGCTATACGGCGGCGCAGGCGTTGGAGATGGGGCTGGTGAATCACGTGGTGCCATTGGATCAGCTCGAAGAGGAAACCGTGCAGTGGTGCCGTGAGATCCTCGCCAACAGCCCAATGGCGATCCGCTGCCTCAAGGCGTCGTTCAATGCCGACACCGACGGCCTCGCCGGCATTCAAGAACTGGCCGGCAACGCCACCTTGCTCTACTACATGTCCGAAGAGGCGCAGGAGGGGCGCAATGCGTTCTTGGAAAAGCGCCCGCCCAACTTCAGCACCTTCCCGCGCTTGCCGTGAGATTCTTCCCTGTTTTCGTAGGGGCGCAGCATGCTGCGCCCCTACAGTCGGAAGGAATCGAGGATGGCCATGCACATGCAGGGCCGTGACTCGTTCTCCGCCTGGATCATGGCGATCCGGCCGGCGACTCTGACGGCGGCAATCATCCCGGTGGTCGTGGGGACCGCCGTTGCCGCCCGAGGCGGCGTGGCGCACCTCGATGCAGCGACGGCGGCGCTCATTGCGGCGCTTCTCATCCAGATCGGGACGAATCTCGTCAACGACGTCGACGACTTCGAGCGCGGCGCCGACTCGGCCGCGCGGCAGGGTCCGACGCGCGTGATCCAGGCCGGACTGCTGTCGCCGGAGCAAGTGCGCCTGGCAGCCTGGATGGCTTTCGGTGCGGCGGCCGTCGCCGGCAGTTACCTCTGCGTCGTCGGTGGCTGGCCGATCATGGCGGTCGGCGTCGCCGCCATCGGCTCCGGGCTGGCGTACACCGGCGGTCCATGGCCGCTCGGCTACCACGGTCTGGGAGACGTGTTCGTGTTCATCTTCTTCGGCGTCGTCGCAGTGGTCGGGACATTCTACGTACAGGCCGGCTGCACGACCAGCTTGGTCGTCGCCGCATCCATTCCGGTCGGGGCGTTAGCAACGGCCATCCTCGTGGTCAACAACGTCCGGGATTTTGACACCGACCGGGTTGCGGGCAAGCACACGTTGGCGGTGCGCTTCGGCCAGGGCGCGGGGCGAGCGGAGTTCATCGCCCTGGTCGCGCTGGCCTATGCGGTGCCGGCGGCGCTGTGGCTTGTATGGCGATCGTCCCTTTGGGTCCTCTTGCCGTGGCTGACGCTGCCGTGGGCCATTACGCTCACTTGGCGCATGGCACGCTGCCGGGACGGCGCAAGCTTCAACGCGGCGCTGCGCAGCACGGCGCGCTTGCACGCGGCATTCGGAGTTTTGTTTGCCGCGGGTCTCATGGGATGAAGCTTCGCCGGATAGAAGTTACGCCGTTCCGCATTCCCTATCGCCGGCCTTTTGTCATCGGGGGAGTAGCCGTCGCTGCACGCACCGGCCTTGTGGTCCAAGTGCACGGTGATGACGGGCGCGTGGGGTTGGGCGAAGTAGCACCGCATCCGACCGCCGGCGACGACACGCTACGCGGCGCCGCACGAGCGATTGCCACAATACAGGAGGCGTTGCTGAGCGCCGGACCGATAGAAGTCGAGTTCCCGCTTTTGGACCGGCTGCCAGTCATCCCGTCGGCCGCGGCACGAGCGGGTCTGGAGATGGCCTGTTGGGATCTGGCCGCGCAGTCGGCCGGAACACGAGTGGCCGAGATGTTGGGATCGATGGTGACGGAAAGCATTCCCGTTAATGCCGTCGTTGATCAGCAGGAGCCGGGCGCGGCGGCGACGGCTGCGCGCGCGTTGGCAGCCGAGGGGTTTTGCTGCATCAAGCTGAAGGTGGCGCGCGACTTCGCCGGAGACGCGGCACGCGTGGCAGCCGTGCGTGCGGCCATCGGTCCTGAAGTCGGCATCCGGCTGGATGCGAACGGAATATGGACGGTTGATGAGGCAATCAACGTGATTCCGCGGCTGGCAACGCATGGGATCGAGTACGTCGAGCAGCCTGTCCGCGAGATGGCGGATCTGGCCCGCGTGCGCCGCACCGTCGAGACAGCCATTGCAGCCGACGAATGTGTGACCGATGCGGATTCCGTCCGGCAGCTCGCGGCAATGGAGGCCGCCGACTTTGTCGTCGTGAAGCCGGCACTACTCGGCTTGGGCAGCGCGGCAGCTGTCATCCGAACTGCGCGTGCCTGCGGTTTGAAGGTGGTGGTGACCTCCGCGCTCGACACCAGCATCGGTATCGCTGCGGCGCTACATCTGGCGGCGACGCTACCGGACCCGGCACTGCCCTGCGGCCTGGCCACCGCGTCGCTGCTGGCAGGCGATCTTGTGCGCCAGCCGCTGGTGCCTCGTGGCGGCTGGCTGAGCGTTCCCCAGGGTCCGGGTTTGGGTGTCCAGTTAGATACGGCGGCCGTGCGGCGTTGGTGTTGCGATGCCGTTCGTTAGGAATGACATCATTCCCGACTGGCTGGAGCAGCGGGCGGAGACCAGCCCTGAGCATGCCGCTCTGATGTACGAGGGGCGGTCCATCTCGTTTGCCGATCTGGCAGCGCGCGCAGCGGCGGTAAGCGGGCGGCTGCGCCATCTCGGGGTGAGCCGTGGTGATCGGATCGCTTTGCTGATCGGCAACCGTCCCGAGTTTGTGGAGATCCTCAACGCGGCGGCGCGTCTGGGTGCCGTCATCGTGCCACTCAACGGACGCCTGAGCCCAACGGAGATTGCCCGGCAACTCGAGGATAGCAATCCACGCGTCCTTCTGTACGACAAGGCCACGCGTGACACCGTCGCTGCCGTTCGCGAGATGCTGGCGATATCGGCGGTCAGCGTGGACGTCGATGCGCTGAACGGTGACCCGGTACTCGACGAGATTGCCGGTGATCCGGACCGCGGCAGCACCACGATCGATCTACAAGCGGGGCACTGCATCGTTTACACCTCCGGAAGCAGCGGCCGTCCCAAGGGCGTGCTGTTGACCTTCGGAAATTTTTTCTGGAGCGCGGTCGGCTCAGCCTTCAACCTCGGCGTCCATCACGATGACCGCTGGCTGGCGTGCCTGCCGTTCTGTCACGTCGGCGGCCTGTCAATTCTGCTGCGCAGTGTCATCTATGGCACGTCGGCGGTCATTCATCACGGCTTCGATCCGGCGCGTGTGGATCGTGCGCTCGATGAGGATCGAGTGACCATCATCTCCGTAGTGGCAAACATGCTCCAGCGGTTGCTGGAGACGCGCGGTGACCGCCCCTTCCCACCATGGTTGCGCTGCATCCTTCTCGGCGGCGGGCCGGCGCCGCCGGCGCTGTTGCAGGCCTGCCGTGCGCGGGGCCTCCCGGTCATGCAGACGTACGGGTTGACCGAAGCGGCATCGCAAGTGGCCACGCTGGCGCCCGCTGATGCCGAACGGAAGCTTGGTTCCGCCGGCAAGCCACTGCTGGGAACCGAGGTCCTCTTGCGCGGCATAGACGGGCCGGTACCAACGGGAGAGGTCGGCGAGATTCTCATTCGTGGGCCGAGCGTGAGTCCGGGCTACCTCAATCCGGTTGGCGATGCGCAGCGCCAGGATGGCTGGTTTTGCACCGGCGATCTCGGCCGTCTCGACGATGAGGGATTTCTTTACGTCATGGGCCGCCGCGACGACATGATCATATCGGGCGGCGAAAACGTCTATCCGGCGGAGGTAGAAGCGGCGCTGCAGGCGCATCCGGCAGTCGCCGAAGCCTGCGTATTTGGTGTGCCCGATGAGCGCTGGGGAACTGCCGTTGCGGCCTGCGTCCGGCTGCGCGCGCACATGACCGCCAGCGCCGACGATCTAACTGAGCACGTCCGCCGCCATCTTGCCCGGTTCAAGGCTCCACGTCACATTCACTTCGTCGACGACTTCCCCCGCACAGCGGCCGGCAAGATCGTCCGCCATCGTGTGCAGCAATCAGCGCTGTCGCGCGTTGCTCGCCGGATCCCGGCGTAATGGAGCACCGCCCCGACGTGAGCCGTGACTGGTCGGACCGATTTGAGCCCCCCTCTTTCAAGCGCTCCGGAAGTTTGATTGACTCCGGTTTCCACAGAGGAGTCGATATGCACGATACCTCCTTGATTCCCGCCGACCAGCTTCACGTCATCCTGAGGCTACTGGCCGCCGCGGCGGCCGGCGCACTGGTAGGCTGGAACCGGCAAATTACCGGCAAGCCGGCGGGGCTGAGGACCCACATGCTGGTGAGTCTCGGCGCTGCGCTGTTCACCCTGATTCCCTTGCTGATCAGCGAAGCCCACGCAGCCGACGCCTTGAGCCGGGCCATTCAAGGCGTAGCGACAGGCATCGGATTCCTGGGGGCCGGAGAGATCTTTCATGAAACACAATCGAAACCGGGAGTTCTGCCGGTACAAGGTTTGACCTCCGCCGCCGCCATTTGGGTGACCGCAGCCTTGGGAATGGTGGCCGGGTGCGGTTTGTGGGTGCTGACCGCTTTCGGAGCCATCCTCACGCTGATCATCCTCGACGTGGCGAGAAGAGTGGAGCCACACCTCAAGGTCCGGTCCGGCGAGTAAACAACCGAGCGCCCAAACTTCAGAGCTTCTTCGTCTTCCAGGTGCCGCGGCGGTACCAGGCGAACATGACCACGGCTTCGAAGACGATCGAAATGAACATGCCGACCGGCCACGCCAGGTCCCAAATTCGACGATACGTGCCCGCTGCCCGTCCCGGAGGCGACTCGCCGGCTGGCGGCGCGACCTCTGCGGCACGGTGGCTCATGGCCGTGGTACTGGCAGGTTACGGTTGGAGAAGTTGCCGTTTCCACCCAGTGCGCGTACGCCTGAACAGCTCGCGTTCGTGCAGCCGTGCCGAGCGCCGGGTCCAGAACTCGATGGTCTCCGGGATGACGCGGTAGCCGTTCCAACCTTCCGGACGCGGGACAGGGCGGCCTTGGTACTTCTTTCGCATCGCCTTCCAGCGCGCGATGAGGACCTTGCGGCTCGCCAGCGGCGCGTCCTGTTCCGACGCCCATGCCCCGAGTTGGCTGGAGCGTGGCCGGGTGCTCCAGTACTCGTCAGCCTCGGCGGCGGAAACCTCTTCGATTCGCCCCTCGAACCGCACCTGTTTTCCGGTGGCGTCCCAGTAGAACGCCCCCGCGGCGCGCGGGTTGGCGGACAACTCTTGGCCTTTGCGACTGCTGGCGTGGGTGAAAAAGACGAAGCCGTTTTCGTCCGCTTGTTTCAAGAGCATCAACCGCACCGAGGGCCGCCCGACGGCGTCGGCGGTTGCCAAGGCCATCGATTCAACCAGCGGCACCCCGGCACGTTGTGCCTGTTTGAACCAGCGATGGAATATCGTGAAAGGATCGTGAGCCATTTGACCGCGCACCATATTCATAGCGCGCCTCGATAGCAACTCCGAGGAGCGCACCTCGGGCTCGGCGCGGTTAAGGCGTCTGACCTCACGGCCGTGCGCCGATGTAATTGCTTGAGTCGAATACCACGCCGCTGAGCGACCCGAATGCATCGATGAGGAAATCGGGATGCGCGGCGCGCAGTGTGGGCTCGGCGTGCACACCGTACGTCACTGCACAGGTCGCGATGCCGGCTGCCTGGCCCATCTCGATCGATATCGAACCTCGCGTCACCGACCACCACCGTCCGTTCCGCAGCCGTCGGAAAATACGCGTGCGCTCGGTGCACCATTTCCGGATGCGGCTTGCCGCGCGTAACGCAATCGCCGCCGATGACGGCATCGATCATGTCGTCGATGGCGCAGTGCCGCAGGATGTCCAGCGTGGTGGCGCGGCGCTTACTGGTGGCGATCACCAGCCGGAGCCCGGCAAAGCGCAGCCCGGCGAGGGTCGGCGTCACCCCAGCGTACAAGCGGAACTGCCGCACGAACTCGGGAGCGTCGGCGTGCAGCCGGTAGCGGGTGCACAATTCGTCGATCGTTTCTGGACCCGGTGCGGCTCGGCGGAACACCTCATCCAAGGGGAGGCCGATCGATGCGCCGACCCCGCGTGCATCGGCGGATGGGTAGCCGGACTCCACCAGCGTCTCATTCACCAACCCAACCAGGAGGGCTTCGCTGTCGACCAGCGTGCCATCGAGATCGAGAATCAGCAAATCAAAGCGGCGGGGCATCAAGCGGGATGCTAGTTTGACTGGGCGATAAACGCCAGCACCGCGACCGTCTCGCATGGGGCGAAGAGGACAGGAGGAGCGGATCCGCTCCTCGAATTCATTGCACTCTTCCGCTCACCCTGAGCCCTTCGACGTTGCTCAGGACATGCTTGTCGAAGGGTGCTCAGAATCTTTTTCAGCAGCCTCCCAGGTGCCGTTGACAGCGACTGATGCGCGTGCCTAATCTGACAACTGACTAGTCTGACCAGAAAGTGGAGATGTGGCTCGATGAGTGATGCGTGGCAATTGCAGCGGGCAAAGGCGGAACTCAGCAAGCTGATTGAGACCAGCATAGCCAAGGGTCCGCAGACCATCACGCGGCACGGCCGGCCAGCGGCGGTGGTCGTGAGCGCCGCCGACTACAAGACACTGAGGCGGCGTACGCCCAACTTCAAAGCCTTTCTCCGGAAGGCACCGCTGTACCAGCTCGATCTGAGGCGGAGCCGCGACCGTGGCCGCAAGGTCGATCTGTGAGTTTCCTGCTGGACACCTGCGCGGTTTCTGAGATCACGAAACCCTCTCCGGATCCTGGGGTGTTGACGTGGTTCGACACGCAGGATTCCAGCGCGCTGTACCTGAGCGTGTTGACCGTCGGCGAGATCGAGAAAGGTATTGCGGGCCTGCGACCGGGGCGGAAGAAACAAGGGCTGACAAGTTGGGTGGCTATACTGCGCGCGACGTATGCCGACCGTATCCTGCCGATCAACACGGCCATCGCCACGACTTGGGGCCGCATGGCAGCCCTCGTCGAGCGACGCGGTGGATCACTTGGTGTTGTCGACGGCCTCATCTCAGCGACGGCGGTTCACCACGGCTACACCGTCGTCACCCGCCACACCGACGATTTTGCGGCCACCGGCGTTGCGTTACTCAACGTGTGGCAGGACTAGCGGGCTGCGC
>DASVHW010000427.1 GCA_036382395.1 Candidatus Binatia bacterium
CGGATGCGCACGCCGACGGAGAGACGGTCAAGGAAGGGGACGGATGGATATTCTGCGCACGCCCGACGAACGATTTCGGCAACTTCACGGCTATGCCTTGGCGCCGCACTATGTCGAGATCGGCGGCGTGCGCATCCATTACCTGGACGAGGGACGCCGCGACCGCGCGCCGGTGTTGTTGCTGCACGGGGAGCCGTCGTGGTCGTATCTCTACCGCAAGATGATTCCGGTCCTGACCGCCGCCGGACACCGCGTTGTGGCCCCGGACCTCGTCGGCTTCGGCCGCTCCGACAAGCCGGTCCGGCGCGAGGATTACACCTACCAGCGACACGTGGACTGGATGCTGGGGGTCCTCGAAGATCTCGAGCTGCGCGACACGACGCTGGTCTGCCAGGATTGGGGCGGGCTGATCGGGCTCCGCCTCGTCGCCGAGCACGGCAGCCGCTTTGCCCGCGTCGTCGCCGCCAATACCTTTCTCCCCACCGGCGACATCCATCCGGGTGATGCGTTCCTGGCCTGGCGCCAGTACTCGCAGGAGACACCGGAGTTTCACGTCGGGGGCATCGTGCAAGGTGGCTGCGTGACCACCCTGGCGCCCGAGGTCGTGGCCGCCTATGACGCCCCATTTCCTGACGACCGTTACAAGGCCGGGGCCCGACAGTTCCCGGCGCTGGTGCCGATCTCGCCGGATGATCCGGCAGCGGCACCCAACCGCAAGGCCTGGGAAGCGCTGCGCCGCTGGCACAAGCCGTTTTTCACGGCCTTTAGCGACGCGGACCCCATCACCCATGGCGGTGACCGCTTCTTGCAGGACGCCATCCCGGGTGCGAAAGGACAGCCGCATACGACGATCACCGGCGCCGGACATTTTCTTCAGGAGGACAAGGGCGAAGAGCTGGCGCGTGTCGTCGTCGATTTTATCACCCGCACGCCGGCATGAGCCGCGTGGTGATTGGAGGGGAGTCATGGCTTCAAACAAGGTTGGATACGAATTGGCCGACACGGTCGCCGTTCTCCGCATGGACGACGGCAAGGTCAACGCACTGTCCCACGAGGTCATCGAGGCGCTGCACGAGTGCCTCGATCGCGCCGAGCCCGAGGCGGCAGCCGTGCTGCTGGTCGGTCGCGGCGGGCGCCTGTCGGGCGGGTTCGATCTCGGTGAGATGACGAGCAGCGCCGAGGCGGCCAGGAAGCTGGTGTCCGCGGGCGCGGAACTGCTGCTCAGACTCTACAGCTTTCCGCGTCCGGTGGTTGTGGCCTGCACCGGCCACGCCCTGGCGGCCGGGGCGCTCCTGCTGCTGGTCGGCGATCTGCGCATCGGCGCCAGTGGAAGCTTCAAGATCGGGCTCAACGAGGTCTCCATTCACCTGACCCTGCCGATCTTCGCGATGGAGTTGGCGCGTGCCCGTCTCTCCAAGCGCCACTTCACCTGCGCGGTGACGCAGGCGCAGATTTTTGATCCGGAGACGGCGAAGGATGCGGGCTATCTCGACGCGACGGCTGCACCAGCGGCGCTGTACAACGTGGCGCTCGACCACGCCCGCCGGCTTGCCGGCCTGCCGCATCCCGCTTTCCGCAACACCAAAGAAAACGAGCGGGGCGCCACGGTGCGGTTCTGCCGGGAAACCCTGGCGGCCGACATGGCCAAGCTCACCAGCCCGAAGTAGTCAGTTCGTGGTGGGCGCGGGCTCCGCTGCCGCCGGCGGAGCAGCCGCGGCGGGCGGGGCGGTCAAGGCGGCCGTGAGCGGGGCGATGGTGGCCCCTCCGCCAGCGCGTGCCTGATCCATCACTTGCACGGCATAGCCATAGGGGACGTCATTGTCCGCATCGAAGAAGAGGATGTGATCTTCCCGCGCCGCGAACATCCGTCGTAAGCGCGCCGGCACCTCGTCAAACGATAGTTGCACGGCGTTGATATTGATCGTCTTGTCGGCGCTGATACGCAGCACCAGCGGTGGCTGGGGGTCGTTTTGCAGCTCTTGCTTTTCGACTTCCTTCTTCTCCTGCTTCGGAGTGTGAATGTAGAACTTCTTCATAAGCAACGGCGTGATGACCATGAAGATGATGAGGAGCACCAGCACCACGTCGACCAGGGGCGTCACGTTCATCACGGGCACGACTCCCTTGCCCTTCGCGCCGACGGTCATCGCCATGGCTCAATTCCCCTGTCCCGCGTTTTCCGGCGCGGGGCCTGTGCTTCCTGGAGCGGCCCCCGTGTCTGCTGGGGCAGCCGCCGCACTTTCCTTCGCCGCCACGTCGCTCGTGGCTTCTTCTCCGGCCTTGTGGCGTTTCCCCACCAGGAACGACAGGCCGGGGAAGCCGATCTCCTGTGCCCGCGCCATGATGTCCCGCACCTCCCCGTACCTGAGGCCGGCGTCCGCACGCAGCACCAGTTTCCGGAGCGGCTCCGCGGCGTGCCGTTCGCTCAGGTACGCCGCCACACCGTCCAAGTTGTACAGCTGGTCATCGATGTAGTACTCGCCCGCTTTTGGGATTGCGACCTTCAGCGGGTCCATCGTGCCTTTGATGTCCGGGTCGGGATTGAAGATGCCGGGCAAGTCCACCTGAATGTCCTGGTTCATGCGCGGCGCCACCACCATGAAAATGATCAGCAGCACCAGCACGATGTCGACGAGCGGCGTGACGTTCATGTCGGGCTCGACATCCGCCAACCGGGCGCTGCCGCGCATCGGTCTTCTGCTCATGCCGTTACCTCCAAGCAGCCGGCGTCACGACCCTCACCGCGCCGCGACGGCCTGCCGGGAAAGCGAAGCACTGTCGGTCGCGGCCCCGCGCGCCGCGTGCACCGCACGCTCGGCGCGATCCTCGATCGTGTCCAGCAACTCCCCGGCCGCGTTCTTCAGCCGCAGCTCCTCGGTGCCGATCTTGGCTGACAAGTAATTGAACGCGAGCACGGCAGGGATGGCCACGCTCAGACCGAGTGCGGTTTCGATGAGGGCTTCGGCGATACCGGCCGACACCGCGGAGAGACCACCCGACCCCGTGGCCGCGATGCCCTGAAACGCGGAGATGATGCCCAGGACGGTGCCGAGCAATCCCACGAAGGGTGCCGTTGAGCCGCTGGAGGCCAACACCGACAAGCCGCGCCGCAGGTCGGCGGCGATCTCTTCCATGTAGCGCTCCATGTACCGCTGTGTCTGATCGAACGGGGTCAAGCCGGACGCGTCGGCCGTCTGCTCCGCGTGCCGATAGGTCGCAAGGCCGGCGCGGACGATCCGAGCCAGATGTCCGCGCTTGAACTCATCGGACTTGGCGATGACGGCGTCAAAGTTTCCGGCATTCATATCGTCGGCCACTTTGGCGGAGAACCGCCGCGACGCCGAGCGCGAAACCCGCAACGTCAGCAGGCGCTCCACGAACACCGTCAGGGACGCCAGCCCCATCACGAACAGGACACCCGCCACGATCAGGGCGGGCAGGCCCATGTGCTGCCATACTTCAAGGAAATTCAGTTGCATTGCCTCTCCTTATTTGGATCCTCATTCGGCAGATTCGCTGCAGCTATGACAGCTGGAATACGATCTTGATGGGCCGGTACACGCTGATCGGCTTGCCCTGGTAGCGTGCCGGCTCGTACCGCCATTTCTTCACCGCCTGGAGCGCCGCGGTGGTGAAGGGCTCCTCGCCTTCCACCACCTGCACATCTTCCACACGGCCGTTGGTGGTGATACGGATCTTGAGCATCACGGTGGCGGTTTTTCCGGCGTTGCGGGCGGCCTTCGGATACGGCGGTGGCTCGTTCGTCTTCAACGGTTTGGCGCGCACCACGCCTTGGACCTGCTCCGTGATTTCCTCTTTCTTACCGGCGGCGCCGCGGTAGCCTTCTTCGAGTTCGGTCGGGTCGGGTTCCCACACCGCAATGCCCTTGTCCTGGCTCGGATCGGCTTCCGCCGGTGCCTCCTTCGGCATCTCCGTCGGTGCCACCAGCTCTTTCCGTGGCGGGGGCTTGTCCAGCTTCCGCACCTTCATGTCTTTGGGCACGGCTGGCGGCGGCGGCTTGGCTTCTTCAATGGGCTTTGGGGGTGGTGGCGGCGGTGGCGGTTCTTCCTTGAGGACTTTCTCGACGAACTTCACGTCGACCGACTTCTCGGTCGCCATCTGCCTGCCGCCAATGCCGATGACTACCGCCGCCACGCCGATGCCTACGTAGATGATCGACGAGGTGAAGAACGCCGTGACCCAATGCCGCGGCATGTTCTCCGTGCCGCCGTAGTGCCCAAATGTTGAAGAGGCTTGGCTCATTGATTTCTCAGCTGCTTGCCACGGTGAGACGCCGTGCGGCGGCATGTCATCGCAGACCGCCGGCCACCACGGCGGCGAGTTTTCCCCACCGCCGTGGTGATCGAACGCAGAGCATCTAATTCAACTAAGATTACAACCGGGATTCTACCATAGAACTAGAAGTACGCTACCCGCTCGGCGCGGCCAGTCGGCTGCCGCCATCAAGATGCCGAGAAGTTGTAAACCATCTGCAGCCCGAAGGTGCGCGGGTCGCCGTAAATGTTGCCGGAATAGCCCAGGCCTGAACCGAAGTCGATGCCGTAGGTGCGATACTTCCGATCGAACAAGTTACGCCCAAACAGCGCCACGTCGAGGCTGCCCCTCTGGAGCGGAATGCCGGTGTACGCCAGCCGTCCGTTGGCCAGTGCGTAAGCCCACCCCTCGTCCGCTTGCGCGCCGGCGGTCTGGTTGTTGGCGATGAACACCACCCGATCCTGCCAATACGTGTCGACGTGCGCCGAAAACGTTCCGGTGGTGGTCCGTGGTGCCGTGTACGTCAGCCCCACCGTCGCTTGGTTGTGAGGAGTGTGAGCGAAGGCGCGCTGGTGCGTCACGTCCACCCCCGGACCAGTAACATTGCCGTTCACATCAAACTGTGGCTCGATCCACTTGGTGTACTGCGGAGCCAGGAAGCTGTAGTTCACCGAAGCTTCGACGCCGCGCACAGGGATGGCCGCCGCCTCGAACTCCATACCCCAGATCTCCGCCTTGTCGGCATTTGTTTGCTGGCTAAATGCGCCAGATTGTCCACTGGGATGGAAAAGCGACACTTGGAAGTTACGGTAGCTGCTGAAGAACCCGTCAGCATTGACGCGTAGGCGGTTATCGAGCCACTGCGACTTGAAGCCGGCTTCGTACGATAGGAGCGTCTCCGGCTTGAAGCTGGTGAACGCGTCGCGGTTGGGGGCCGTAGGAGTGAACCCGCCCGCCCGGAATCCGCGGCTGATCCGAAAATAGGTCATCAAATCGTCGGTCCACTGGTAGGAAATGTCACCCATGGGCGAGATCCCGTCAGTGCCGCCGAAGGTTTTGCTCTTCGCGGCTCTGAAGGCATTGGCGGGACTCGAGAGGGAAAACCACGCGTGGTCCATGCGGACGTGCTCTTCCGTGTAGCGAATGCCTGCGGTCACGCGGAGCTTGTCATTCAGGATCGGGGGTGTCCACGTGGCCTGCCCGTA
>DASVHW010000428.1 GCA_036382395.1 Candidatus Binatia bacterium
GCTCGCTACGCGGGCTTACCGAGGAAAAACCGCTCGGGGTCGAAGACGCGCAACATGGCGAGTTCCTCCGGTGTGGGCGGGGCAAGCTCGGCGAGGTCATCCGCCACGCGCAGGTTCCATCCGCAGCGCTGCTGGATCTCCCGCACGCATTCCTCGCGGTTCGCACGCGCGTGGCGGAAGTACCCGGTGAGCAGCAGCGTCTCGCCGCCGCGTTTTTCGAAGCGGCCCATGGTCGAGACCACGCAGCCGACACGGGTTCCGGGGCTGGTGACATAGCTGACGGACTTGACGAAGGTCTGCCGCCGCTGTGCGGCCACGACAACGGTCTCCTGCGCGGCGGTCACGATGTCGTTGGCCCCGCCCGATCCGACGATGAACTGGCCGTTCTCGGCAAACGTCGAGTTGATGTTGCCGTACTGGTCGATCTGCGCCGCGCCGACCACCGCGAGACACTGGTTCGTACCCCCACAGCCGTGCAGGCCCAGCGCTTCGAAGACATCCGTCAGCATCGTCGTCGTCGGCAGGTTCCAGTAGTTGAGCAGGAAGGGGTCGCCCGGACGCGGATCGTGGCCGTACATGCCCACCTCGGCGACCATGCCGAACTCGACTCCCGCTTGCCGGAGGCGATGCGCGGCCAGCCACGCCATCAGCGCCGCCTGGCCGACGCCAGAAAGCACGGTCCGGTAGTGCTTCGCCGTGATCCGCTCGGCGATCACCCGCGCGCCCTCGACGATCATCTCCTCGATCGGACCAGCAGGACGCGGCGCATCGAACGTGGCGGCGTGACGTTCCAGCTCGTCCCGCCACGCCTGCGGCTTGGCCAGATCGAACAGTTTCCGCAGCCGCTGATCACCGAGCTTGCGCAGATAGTGCTCCTGGTCCTGCACATCGAGGATCCACTCGCGCACCCACTCGGCGTACGTGGCCTCGTCGTCTTGCACGCGGCGATGCTCGCCCATGAAATCGTAGTCGTTCGCGTACGCAGTGAACTCCGGCATGTCTCGGCAATAGTTCCCGTACGGATGGGAGCCGAAGGGCACTTCGCTGACAGCCAGTACACGCTCTGCGGGAATACGGACGAGATGCGCATAGCGGCGGACGACGCTGGTGGGAACGATCTGGTGCGCGGTGACGATCACGCCTTCCCGCGCCGCCAACGCGCCGTACACGTTCTCCTGATACGGGGGAAAACAGACGGCGTTGCCAGCTGGGTCCGCGGCCCAGGCATGGACGAAGCTGATGTCCGGATGGTAGGCGCGGATCACCCCTTGCCGCTGGTCCGGATCAAATGGGTCGGGAATCTCAGCGAAGTCGCCGCTCTTGCCGAGCTCTGCGGCCATGGAACTCCCAACGATGGATCGCGTGGTCAGGAACGGCACGCCCATCGCTCCGGCCAGCAGACGCTGGGAGATCGTCAACATCGTCCAGTTCTCGATCTCCAGCTCCTTGCGGGCCAGCGCGCGCGCGATGATCGGGCTGGGGCCAGGCGTGGGATAGCCTTCGCCGGCAAACGACACCACGGCCCGCTTCAGGAGCCCGAGGTGCACGAGCTGCAAGTAGTTGCCGCTCAGGGACGACGAGATGAACTCGAACTGGGGGTGCTTACCAGCGAACTGCCGACAGAGTTCGTAAAGCGCCGCCACGGGACGTGACTGCAAACTGCACGGGTTGATCTTCATGCCGGGGCGCACGAACCGCCGGATGGCCTCCGCGAGATTCAGGCGCTTGTCCTGCCGGCTGTCGTGCACCGGCGCGATCTGGTGCTCGACGATGTCGCGCCACAGACTCATGGTGCCAGCGCATACCACACGCGCGCCCGCTGGTCACCAATACGCGCGGTGGCGTCGCGCAGCCTGCTTGCACTTGTCGTCATATTTGACCACAATCCGCGCGCGTCTGTGAGTCAGAAGGGGTGTCGCAGTGGACTTGCGCTATTCGGAAGCCGACGAGAAGTTCCGGAAGGAATTCCGCAGCTGGCTGAAGGACGCTGTCCCTGCCTACGGTGCTCCGCCGCCACCGCATGACTGGCCGGCCCGCCGGGCGTACGACACGGGCTGGCAGCGCAAGCTGTATGAGGCCGGCTACGCGTGCGTCGACTGGCCCAAGGAGTACGGCGGCCGCGATGCGTCGCCGACCGAGCAGCTTGTCTATTACGAGGAAATCGGACGTGCCCGGGCTCCGTACGTTGGAATCAACTTCGTCGGCATCAAACACGGCGGACCCACGCTCATCGCCGAGGGGACACCGGAGCAGAAGGCTCACCACATCCCGCGCATCCTGAAGGGCGAGGAGGTGTGGTGCCAGGGTTTTTCGGAGCCTGGGGCGGGCTCCGATCTGGCGAGCCTGCAGACGCGCGCCGTGCGCGACGGCGATCACTATATCGTCAACGGGCACAAGATCTGGACCACCTATGCGCAAGTGGCCGACTACAGCGAGCTGCTGGTGCGCACCGACACCGAGGTCCCCAAGCACAAGGGCATCAGCTGGCTGATCCTTCCGATGAACCTTCCCGGCATCGAGATCCGGCCGCTCCGCACCCTGGTCGGTGAGGGAGAGTTCAGCGAGCTGTTCTTGGAGGATGTCCGCGTCCCCGTCGAGAATCGGGTCGGCGCGGAGAATGACGGCTGGCGGGTCACCAACGTCACCTTGCGCTTCGAACGGGGCACCGCCTTTGCCGCCGCGATTTACTCGCAGCGGGAGTTTCTGGCCGACATCGCCCGTGCCGCGCGGCAGGTGACGCGCTACGACGCCCGCGCCTGGGACGACACCGCCTTACGCAAAGAGATCGGGCATGCCCAAGCGGAACTCGACGCGCTCTGGGCCATGGTCAAGATGGGCGTGTCGGAGATCAGCAAGACCGCCGTTCCAGGAATTGGCGGCGTGGCCGTCAAGCTGCTGTACAGCGAGTTGGATCAGCGCCTCGGCGATCTGGCGATGCGCGTGCTCGGGCGTGCCGGTTTGAGCCGCGACGACGTCGCATCGCTGCCCAGCAAGCGATTCCTCGCGGTGGCGCTCAAATCGTTGAGCCTCACGATCGCTGCCGGCACCTCACAAATCCAGCGCAACATCATCGCCGAGCGGATTCTCGGCTTGCCCAAGGAGCGCTGAAGGGCTCGATACGAGGCAGCACATGGATTTCCGAGTGACCGAAGCGCAGCAAGAGCTGCGGAATGCCGTGCAATCGTTCTGTCGGACGCGGGTGACCGTCAGCCTGCTGCACGAGCTGGCGACCAAGGAAGGCTTCGACCGATCGCTGTGGAAAGAGCTGGCGGAACTCGGTGTCTTCGGCCTCCGCCAGACGGAGGCGCGGGGCGGTTCGGGGCTGGGCATGGCCGAGGCCGTGGTGGTCTTCGAGGAACTCGGCCGTTGCGTGGCGCCAGGCCCGCTGGTCTGGAGTCACCTCGCAGCGGATCTCGTGGAAGGTACCGCCAGCGGCGCGGTGGTCGTCGGAGGACTCGATCTGACGGGCGCCTCGCCGGCGCCATACCTGGTGGAGCACTGGGACGCGCTCGACGCCTTGCTGCTCTTGAAGCGGGACGGCGTCGAGCGGCTCGATCCCAAACGTCTGGCGGTTCAGCCCGTGTCGACGCCGCTCGATCCCCTCACGCCGCTGCACCATGCGGAAGGGCTGCCCCGCGGCGAGCCCATTGCGGGTGCCGACGTGGCGCGGCGCCTGCGGCTCGAAGGCACGACATTGGTCGCCGGACAGCTGCTGGGAATTGCCGAAGCCACGCTGGAGCTGGCCATCAGTTACGCGAAGATCCGCGAGCAGTTTGGCCGCGCGATCGGCTCGTTTCAAGTGCTCAAGCACATGATGGCGGACATGTTCGCTCGCCAAGAGCTGGCGCGCGCGGCCGTCTACGCCGCCGCGGCGACGCTCGACCGGCCGGAGGTCGGCGACGTGGAGCGCGCCGTCTCGTCGGCCAAGCTCGTGGCCGGCGAGGCGGCCATGAAGAACGTCCGGGCGTGCATCCAGATCCATGGCGGCATGGGATACACGTGGGAGATTCCCGCCCATTACTATTTCAAGCGAACCTGGGTGCTCGAATCCTGGTTCGGCACCACCGACGAGCACTCGCTGCGCCTGGCGGAGCAGGTCGCCGCCGGCGTCTAGCCGGGCTCGTACGCCACGGCGGTCGATCGGGAAATCGTCGAGGACGTCCTTATGATCTGGACAGTGGCACTTTCTCGAACGAGCGTCTACGCCGCGAGGCGTTGGTGCGCTTGGTCGTGAGCTTTGAGGAGCCAGCGACGCAGGAATATCGGCAGGGTGGAGTCCGCAGGGCCAGCGGCGAGAAATTCCGGAAGG
>DASVHW010000429.1 GCA_036382395.1 Candidatus Binatia bacterium
CGGTTCTCATGCGCGAAGCCGCGGTGGTCGTTGTCCGGGACCTGGAAGGTGGTGTGGATCTGGCCCTGCAGCCCGAGATAGTCATTGAACATGTAGCCGGCATACGGATTGGCGGTAGCGCCCTCGTGGACGTGCGCCCGATAGTTGCCATTGGTCGGCACGGAAGCGCCCAGGTCGATGCCGACGAATGGACCATCAACGGCCTGGGCGGATGAAACGGCCCCCAGTACGAAAAGCGAAAACACCAAGACTGAACGTTTGCACATCATCTCGATCCCTCCTTTTGGATTTGCTGGCTCGGTTGACTGGCCGCCACGTGCTGCACGTCACGCGGCCGATTCACCGTATTGCACCAGTTGCGGACCTATTCCGCACAACGATTCTAGCACTTCAGGTGCCAGCGCCATGTCGCCCCAATGCGCGAGCCTATCTGAACCGAAACGATCCCAATGGCCCAATGATTCCGAATGCTTGCAGCAACCATATGCAGACCGCGAGAACGACAACGATATGAATGATACGTCTGATCGTTGCATCAATTGGAAGAAGGGTCTCTACAATGTAGAGAAGCACTCCAACGATCACTAGAACTATGATCACGTTAATCAGTGGCATAGTGACTCGCCTCTCGTTTCTGACAGTGAAGCACGAGGTTGCAACCAGCCTAGTCCGCGACGCGCAGATCGTCCTGCACCACCGAGCAGACGCCCAGCGTCGACCGCGCCACGACCGCGGCCTCGAGGCGCTCCATGCCCGTGGGAACGGTTCCGGTCAGCCGCGCAACGCAGTTCTTCACCGCTACGTTGACGCCCTTCAAGTCCTCATGGTTCTGGAGGGCCTTCTTCACCTCGCCCTCGATCTCGTCGTCCTGCGCCTTCACGCCGCGCTGTTTGGCGCTGGGCACCACCTGCAGCTCGTTCCTCACACCCCGCACGCCGCTCACCTTGCGCGCATCGGCCTCTGCGGCCCTCTTGGCTTCGTTCCCCGGCACGATGCCGAAGAGCGTCACCACGCCATCGCGGGTATCCACATTGATGTCGAGCGCCGGGGTCCGGCTGTCGGCCAGCAGGCGCATCTTCGTTATGGAGGTGAGGTACACGTCGCGCGACGCGTTCCCTACACCATACGCGGCATTGGACAGCTGCTCCTTCTTGCTGTCGCGCCAGATTTCCGCGTCAGCCAATGTGTCGGAGCTCTGAATTTCGCTGGTCACGCGTCGGACGCCCGGGACGCCAGCCGCGACCTCGACGGCGCTCAGGTGATCCGCCAGCGTCCTCGCCGTGCCGGAGAGTAGTACCGCACCGTTGTTCACGGATTTCGGGGAGATGCTGCTCCCTTTCAGGGACGTGTCGGCTTTCAGCGCTTTGGCGACTTGCTTCTTGATGCGATCGTCAGACTGCTGCACCACCTTCTCGCGCTGCGGCGCCACCACCTCCAGGAGGTTGACCACCGCCTGCACACCATCGATGGTCTTAGCGACGCTCTCGGCCTTCTCCTTCTCCTCGCCGGAGCCCACCTTGCCGTGCAACGTCACCCGGCGGTTGATGGTATCGACGCGAACTGCCACGCCGCTGACGCCCTCGGTCGTGAGCAGCGCCAACTTGATTTTCGTGGTGATCCAGGCGTCGGTCGGTGCAGCGAGAGCCGGCCCAGCCAGGGTGCAGCCGAGCACTGCCGCGAGCACACCGGCCCGCCACCCGGCTGCTCGGGGAATGATTCTCTTTCGTCGGGTCATGGTTCTTCTCCTTTGTACAACAGGCACGGCAACGCCATAAGTTCGGAGTACTACGCGCGTGGTTCTACGCCCCCACGCCGGTGCGGCGAGGGGTTCAGAAGTGGAGATGGCCTCCAATGCCCATGTACTCGACGTTGTTCACGTAGAACTGTCCGTTCGGGGACTTGCCGTGAAAGTACTCCAGCAGGAGCTGAAAGTTGCGTGTGGTTCCGCTGCTGAGCTGCACACCGAGTCGAGGGGAAAAATCGCCAGCCCATCCGCCCTCTTGGTGATACTTCACGTCGAATGCCGCCATCGGGCGCACCTTGAAGCGCGAAAGTGGGGCAATTCTTTGAGTGACCAACTGCAGGCGACCCTCCTCTGAACCCACCCACTCGATGCCACCCTGCGTTGTTATTGGGTCGAGGTGTGGCTCGTAGTGGACGATGTACCCTGCCCCGGCGTAAGTGCGAAAACCCCAGGGCCATTCGTAGGAGCCGAGAACCTCCAGTGTTTCATAGCTCAGATTGACGCGTGTCGGGGCGGAGTGCCTCAGCAGAAATTCGTCTCCCAGATGTGAGCTTTGATGAAAGGGCCTGAACAGGGCACTGAACTTTCCATTGCGATAGGCAATGGGCAGGCCGACGAGATAGTCGGCGTTGAGGAGATCGAATGAAGAAGAACCCAGGTCGAAAAGCGCGAAGACACCGGCGTGAATGCCAATATCGACGTCGGAGTGCGCATTGAGGTGAAATCGCACGAGCGAGAAGGACTCTCCGAAGCTGACGGTCGCAGCGTGCTTCAAGGCCTTGTCGCCGATGTAATAGTGGTACGCGGCCGAGAAGTGCGGCCAACGGGGATCGGCGAGTAGCGGCAAAAAGATAGAGGATCCGGGGAACGCTTCCACTGAAGAAATCTCTTCTACGACCAAGCGGTACTGACCGTGACCATTCTTGTCGAGAATCACCTGCAGCTTCTTGCGGTCGTTGTCGCTCAAGTCACCGGCGATCGTAATCAACCGGCCCTTCACGGTCACCGCGGGCGCGGCCATCTTGAAATCCTGCTGCAGGATCGCCGCTACGTAGCCGCGAATGAAAGTCTCGTCCTCCGTGCTCTCCGCCGCCGCGCCTGACTGCAGCCAGCAACAGATGATGAAAGCATACGCGCAGACTAGCAACCGTCGACGCCACGCCCGTAACGGTGCCCTATGTTCTTCTACGGCAGGGGCGACTCTTGCCGCCATCGGGTTCGCATTCGCGCTGGGCTCGTCCATGTGTGTCGTCCGTTTATCAAGCTGATCGAAGCGTTTACGAGGGGGCACCAAGGGGGCACCAGATGCGCACGACCGCGAAGCTCTTCCAGTGATGCCGGGGCAGTCCTGGGAAGGCACCGTAAAGAACCGCGGCGAACTCTTCCAGGCCCGTGTTCTCAAAACAGCGCACCGATAACGCGAAACGGGAAGCTGACAACGGCCCACACCAAACCGAAAGCACTGCCGATGATCCCAGGAGAACTCTCGTTGCTCTCGGTCGTGGTAGTGGTCGTTACGGTTCCTTGGGCTGGACGTGGCTGCGGCGCCTCGTCGGTACCAGTTGCCGGCTCCTCGGCCGCAACCGTCTGCGTGGTCTTGGTCGCGTGGCTCGCGCACCCCGCTGCCGCGCAGAGCGTCAGCACGCCGCTGAGCATCACCACGGTCATCACATTCGTTCGGTGGCGCATGTCACAGGCCTCCTAGGCATTGGTCCCCACGGCTCTTCCAAGGTTCTCCCCTTACAGACCCACGTCACTGAAGCCGGGTGACCTCCACCCTCGTGACGAACCGACCGCCGGAGCGCGTGCGGAGCGCCGGCTCATTGTTACCTCTGCCACTTGTCGGCCCACAGCGTTCTTGAACATCTCGGGCTGGACATCTTCGCCAGCATACTGCTCGGTTCCTGGTTGGCGTTTTCCCCGGAGCTCAGCGTCGGGTCGGGCTGCGTCGCCGGCTGACCAGTCTCTTGCTGGCTCAGTCCGCCGGCCTGGTAAGCAGCGTATCTTTTCTGGAGATTTCGCGGACTCCCAACAAGATCGGCGCGATCGTCCGACCATCTGACGCGCGGCGGCTGGGTCATGCTGCTCTCCCGCTGGCAGCCAACCAACTGGGCAATGAGTTCACCGGTCCGGTGCCGTTGCTTTTTGCCTGGGTCATTGTTGCCTCCCTATCGTGCCGTGACATCCATAGCCCTCTTTGTACAAGGCGCACGGCAACGGTGTAAGCTCGGAGTAGTACGCGCGTAGAACTACGCGCGTACTACTGCGGTCATTCGATGCGAATCTTCTGCCCCGCGAAGTTACGCGGTCCTTGGAAACGTGCGAGGCCGGGCGGCGCACCGGGCTTTACGAAGAAGTTGGTTTCCGGGGTGAGCATGTGAAGGACCGGATCGATGAGCCAGTTGACGGTCGGGCGGAGTGCAAAGCGCACGACGTCGATTTTCCCGCCAGGACGACGCACGGTGGTCTCCTCCTGCCGAAGAAGCTCCATGTCGAGAACGCGGGGCTTCGGCGTGGGGACGACCGTCCGGAAGACGAGGCGGCCGTCAACGGCGTTCTGCTCGAAGTTCTTGATCACGATGAAGATCAACGGACCCCAGTACGTGCCGGGTGGCAGCTCGACGCGCTCGTCGTACGTCTCGCGCTTTTCGCCGAGACCCGAGAACCCCGTGATGCGGCCGCCCGCGACGTCGATCGTAATGTCGACGGTGCGGACTCCCTTTGCGTTGCGAATAATCGAGCGGCCACGGATGGTCTGAAGCGTCTTCCCGATCCGCGCCTCGACCCGGTCCTCATCGGTGGAGCCGTCGTTGAATCGGGCGATGCGCACGGCCTCCAGCACGTCACCGCGGCGGCGCTGATGATAGTCGACGAAGCCGATGGTCGAAGTGCCGTCGACGGAGAGGATCGAAGTCATCCCGGCGACGTCACCCTCGACCCACATGAGTTGGATGGGATCCCCCGGATCGCGGTGGGCCGCGGCACTGCCGACGATTCCAGAGGCGCTCTTGTCGCTCTCCGCCGTGGTGGTGGTCGTTACGGTGGTTTTGGCTCGGCGTCGTGGCTGCGCCTCGTCGGTACCAGTCGCAGGGGCCGGCTCCTCGACTCCAACCGTCTGCGCGACCTTGGTCGTGCGGCCCGCGCACCCGGCTGTTGCGCCGAGCGTAAGCATACCGCTGAGTAGCACCACATCAATGCGCATCAATGAAACCTCGAGGGCAAGGAATGCGGCACCACGCTGCGGGCGGATGCGGCACCTCACACCCTAACTGCTGGGCCGCCGAGTTGTTCCGCGAACACCTCGACAATCGGCGCGAACGACGTAGCGGGCTCAGAGCCATACATGTTTGTATACGAGGCGCGGCGGCGCGGTAAGATCGCAGTACTACGCGCGTGGTTCTACGCGTTGCACTGCCCACGCACGACGCGGACCAGCTGCGCGGCCGAGGAGACGTTCACCTTCAAGAGCACCATGCGGCGGTGTCCTTCCACGGTACGGACGCTGACATGCAACGCCACCGCGATCTCCTTGGACGGTTTGCCCGCGATCAGCAACTCCATTACTTGGCGCTCGCGGGGCGTGAGGTGCGCGAGTCGCTCGCTGACGGCGGCGCGGTCGGTCGTCGCCGCGCGTGCCTGGTGATCGAAGTCGATCGCGGCACCGATCCGCTCCAGTAACACAGTGGGCGGCGCCGGTTTTTGCAGGAAGTCGAATGCCCCCGCCTTCAGCGCCCGCACGGAGGTCTGCACATTCCCGTGGCCGGTCAGCACAATGATCGGGAGTATCGCCTTGCGCCGGCGGAGTTCGTCCTGAAGGTCAAGGCCGCTGCCGGATCGCAAGCGGACATCCAGCACCAGGCAGCCCGGGTGCTCGGGATCGTAGGCGGCGAGGAACTCTTCACCCGAGGCGTACGTCTCGACCGCGAGACCCGCCGACTCCAGCAACGCGCGCAACGACTTGCGCACCCCGCCGTTGTCGTCCACCACAAAGACAGTCGCCGCGGCAGCCGTGTAGAACGCCTCTGCCGCGCTGTCCTCCGCCGCTGCCTCGGCAGCGCACAGTGGGCGGCCGGCAGGCTCAGCCTTGGCGCACTCTCTAGAAGCAAGGGAAGACGGCACGGCCAGAGTTCGCTCCTGCACCCCGCATCTTCAAGTGGGTCGGCGATGGCGCCACGCCGTCACAACCCCATCCGCGTCCGCCACCTCGACAAGAAACTCATCCACACCGGCACGCCGCAACTGCGTCGGCTGCGCGCGGCGTTGCGTCAGGCGCAGGAGCCGCTCTTGGAACCGGAACGCCGTCCGTGGCCAATGCACCAGGCAGTACGCGCCAATCCGAGTGAGCCATGCACTGCGCGGCCGCATGCCGAAAGGCGCAAAGCCTTCGAACGTGAACCCGGATCCGCAGAGCAGATCCACCAACGCCCGCGGCTCGTACCGGCGCGCATGACCGACGACGCGGTCGAACTCATGCCACCGATGCACATGCAGCGGCGTGCTCAGGACGAGCCATCCGTTCGCCGCACTCACGCGCGCGAGCTCGCGCCCCACACCGACGTCGTCGCTGACGTGTTCCAGGATGTCGAACAGGTACAGCTGCGATACGGCACCCGACGCGAACGGCAGCGCCTCGATGCTCGCACGGATGACGCGCGCGCCGGCGCGCCGTAGCTTCGTGCAGGCTGTCGGACTGACATCGACGAACAGCGCCTCGGCGAGCGGCAGGCGCGGCCGCAGGCCACAGCCAATTTCAACTTGCAACCCCTCAGCGTTAGCCGGAGCCCGGACGCCCGGCATCGCCAGCAGCGATGCGGCTCGCCAGCAGCGTTCGTAAAATCGACGATTGTAACGATCGACGTCGCGCAGTTGTGGAGCGGCGCTCATACAGCGGTCCGCGAGCGCACTGCGCTCGCTAGGCGATGCCAGAGCTCGCCGAGCCGGCCGCGCATTGGGGACGAGTGGATTCACTGCTGCTTTTTCACCCGCATGTCGTTCTTGACGGACTTGACCCCCTTGCGAACCGATTGAATGGTCCCATGGCGATCCTCCTCAGTTTGGGGGAGCCCCGGCGGCACCGGAGGGGGGTCCGGAAGCGCCGCCGGGGCTGTGTGTGTAGAGAGATGCGGTCATTCGACGCGCAGCTCTACACGTCTTTTCTGGGCTCGGCCGTCCGTGTTTCCGTGGGACGCCACCGGGTGTAATTCGCCGAACCGTTCAATGAAAACATGACGTGTCCCAGGTCAGTCCGCGATGCGCAGATCGTCCTGCACCGAGCAGACGCCTACCGTCGAGCGCGCCACGACGGCGGCCTCGAGGCGCTGCATCCCCGTAGGGACGGTTCCGGTCAGCCGCGCCACGCAGTTCTTCACCGCTACGTTGACGCCGTTCAAGTCCTCATGGTTCTGGAGGGCCTTCTTCACCTCGCCCTCGATCTCGTCGTCCTGCGCCTTCACGCCGGGTTGCTTGGCACTGGCCACCACCTGCAGTTCGTTCTTTACACGTTTGACACCGCTCACCTTGCGCACATCGGCCTCCGCCGCCCGCTTGGCTTCTTTTGCCGGCACGATGCCGAAGAGCGTCACCACTCCATCACGGGTGTCCACATTGATGTCGAGCGCCGGCGTCTGACTGTCAGCCAGCAAACGCATCTTCGCCATTGATGTGATCCACACATCGCGCGACGCGTCGGCGGCGCCGTACTCGGCATTGGACTTCTGCGCCGTGCGCTCGCGCCAGATCTCCTTATCAGCCAGTGTGTCGGGGCTCTGAATTTCGCTGGACACGTGACGCACGCCCGGAACGCCGGACGCGACCTCGACGGCGCTCAGGTGATCTGTCAGCGTCTTCGCCGTACCGGCAAGCAGGACCACCCCGTTATTCACGGACTGCACGGTGATCGCGCTGTCCTTCAGTGAGGGCTGCCCCTGCAGCGCTGTATTCATCTGCTTTTTGATGTCGTCATCAGAGCGCTGCACGGCCTTCTCGTGCCGGGGCGCCACCACCTCGAGGAGATTGCGCACGCCCTGCACGCCGTCAATCGTTTTGACGACGGTCTCGGCCTTGGCCTTCTCCTCGGCGGAGCGCACCTTGCCGTGCAAGGTCACCTGCTGGTTGACGGTATCGACGCTCACGGCTGTGGCGCTCACACCCTCGGTCGTCAGCAGCGCCAGCTTGCTCTTCGTCGTGATCCACGCGTCAGGTTGTGCCGCAAGGGCAGGGGCAACGAGGACGCAGCTCAGCAGTGCAGCGAGCATGCTGGACCGCTTCCCGGGTCCTCGCAAAATGACTTTTCGTGGTTGTATCATGATGCTCCTTACTGTGGTTGATGTGAATGATACGTCTTGCGTGACTTGCGGCGCTGTATCAGTGAGCGCCGCCGCGGTCACGGAATTGCAATGGAGCCGCGACCACTGAGCAGCGCGACAGCCAGGAAGATGACGGCGATGACGGCGAACACCCAGCCAATCTGCGCCGACATGCCGGCGATGCCACGGAACCCGAGCACCGAAGCAATCAGGGCAATGACGAAAAAGACGACGGCGTAGTGCAACATGGCGCTTCCTCCGTTCGCGTGCCGATCATGCGGGCGGGCGCGTTGCTTCAAGGCGTCTGATCAAGGTGCCGTTCGAACGCCGCAATTTGTTCTTCGATGCGCTCTTTCGCGAGCCCATATTTCTGCTGCAGCAATCCGGCGAGCTTGTCGCGCTTGCCGCCGATGGTCGCGAGATCGTCATCGGTCAGCTTCCCCCACTTTTCCCCGAATCGCCCCTTGAGTTCCTTCCACTTGCCTTCGATTTGATCCCAGTTCATTGTTTTTGTCCTTTCGTTGGTTCGCTTCGCGAGGTCAGTCATTCCCCGCGTCGCTGAGCAGCGGCGGGCGCTGGCAGCGGTCAGACTTCGTCCCAGCCATTCGGTTGAAACCTCCAAGCAAGCGCGCTCGCTCTCTGCCGAGATGCACTGTCCAACCTCGGATCGAACTGCCAGCGTTGTAGAGTGGCTAGCGCTTCCATCTGGCCAGTGTGGTTTCCAGCGGCGCCGAACAGGCGTTCCATCTCTGCCATTTGTCGGCCCGCATCGATCGTCATTAGGCTCAAGCCCAACGGCCCCGCTGCGGTATTGCTCTGCCGCCCGTTGGCGTTTCCCTCGAGAGGCACCACCTGCCCGGTTGGCTCCGGCGATCCTGCTGACATAGTTCCTCCTTCAACGGTCCCAAGTCTCATCTTTGGAGAAGGGCCGCACGTAACTCGGGTACTGGTTGGGGCTCTGGCGCCACGCGTAGACGCTGGCGCACGGCATTCGAGTCGAGATCGAGGACCCCACAAATGCATTCGAAGGAGTACGGCCATTCGGTCTCGTCGGCGAGGAACCATTGCTTCGCCTCGTGGAAGAGCCGGCGACCGTGATTGCCCGTGGCCAAGCGATACTTCTCAAGGCAATCGAGCGCGTCGTGAAGGACGGCAATCATGAGCCGTTGCTCGGGTGCCTGCTTGCGCCGCGGTCCGAAGTGTTGCGACGGCAGGATGATGTCGAGTTGCGTCAAGCTACTGGGAACTTCCGCCAGCTGTAGATTCGCTTCCATCGTCATACGCCTCCTTTTATAGGAGGGACGGCTGCGCCGTAAGCTCGGATTACTACGCGCGTGGTTCTACGCGGATAGTTGTACGCGTTCGGGAGCGGGCTCGGCAGGTCCGAGTGTGAAGGAGATCGTGGTGCCGCGCTCGACGGCGGCCTCGGCCCAGACTCGGCCACCGTGCCGATGTAAGGAGCGACCTTCTATTTCATCCTCCCGAGATCCGAGACCAAAGGCGTCGAGGCCTGAACGAGACACCGTACGGTGAGGGAGGATCGCGTGCCTCCGCGCCACCCGGTCTGGTCGCTTGCTCGAAGCCTAACTCGACTGACATTGGGATCAGCGCGGAATCGCTTCTCGCACGCCCAGCACGGTACGAACGAGCTGCGTTGCCGAGGAGGCGTTCATCTTCGACAACACCATGCGGCGGTGCCCTTCGACGGTGCGGACACTGACGTTCATCGCCACCGCGATCTCCTTGGACGTCTTGCCGCCAATGAGCAGCTCCATGACTTCGCGCTCGCGAGGCGTCAGGCGCGCGAGTCGCTCGATCACGACGGTGCGTTCGGTGGTCACCGCGCGTGCCTGGCGGTCGCTGTCGATCGCCGCGCGGATACGCTCCAGCAACAGCTTGGGCGGTGCCGGCTTCTGCAGAAACTCCACCGCTCCCGCCTTCAGTGCCCGCACGGAGGTCGGCACATTCCCGTGGCCGGTCAGGACAATGATGGGAAGCGTCGTCTTGCGCCGTCGCAGTTCATCCTGCACGTCCAGGCCATTGCCGTGTCGCAAGCGCACGTCCAGCACCAGGCACCCCGGGCGTTCCGGCTCGTAGGCGGCAAGGAATTCTTCACCCGAAGCGTACGTCTCGACCGCGAGTCCCACCGACTCCAGCAGGGCGCGCAACGACTTGCGCACGCCGAGGTTGTCGTCCACCACAAAGACGGTTGCTTCGGCGGTCATGTGGCACGCTTCTTCCGCGCCGCCCCGGGCGGCTGCAGCAGCGGCAACGTGAAGCGGATGGTGGTCCCGCGGGCCCCGTCGGCGCGGCGCTTCACCCAGACCCGGCCCCGATGCGCCTCGAGGATGGAACGGCTGATCGCCAGGCCCATTCCCAGACCATGTGGCTTGGTGGTGAAGAACGGCTCGAACATGCGCTCTGTGGCTGCGGCAGAGACGCCGGCGCCGGTGTCGCGCACAGCCAATTCCGCCATGCCCTTCGCTGCCCACACCTGGAGCTGGATTTCTTGGCGGTCGCCTGGTGCTTCCCGAATGGCATCGATGGCGTTCTGCATCAAGTTCACGAGGATTTGCTCGATCTGAATGCGATCCGCATAGATCGGAATCGGTCGCGGGTGCAAGTCGAGCCGCAGCGTGATGTGCTCCTGCTGGATCTCGTGACCCAACAAACGCGGTACATTGCGGGCAATCTCGCGCAGATCCGTCGGCTCGAACTGCGGCTTTCCCTTCTCAATGAAGTGGCGCAGGTGCTCCACGATGCTCCCGGCCCGCACGGCCTCCTCCGATGCGTCGTCCAACAGCGCCAGGAGCTTGGTCGACTTGGCTTTGCCCGACCGCACATACCGAGCACACGCTTCCACTCCGTTGGCAATCGCCGACAGCGGCTGGTTGAGCTCGTGCGCCAAGCCGGTGGCCAGTTCGCCGATGGTGCTGATGCGCAGCGCGTGCGCCAGCTCGGCTTGCCGCTGCCGCACCTGTTCTTCGAAGTGCTTGAGGGCTTGGCCCTCCCGCACGGCTTCTTGAGCCCGTTGGCGGTCGGTGATGTCTTCAATGGCGAGGAGGATGAAATACGGACGATCGCCGCCGCGATCGATGGCCCGTGCATTGAGCTGCATGATCCGCGGACCAATCGACTCAAAAGTGGGCTCCACCTCGAAGTCGTTCATCACGTGCTTCTCGGGCAGAACGTCTTCGAGCAGCGTCCGCAACTTGGGAATATCCCACTGGCGATTGCCCAGCTCGTACAGCAACCGTCCGACAGTTTCCTCCTGGGAGGCGTGGAAGGTGGCGTAGAAGGACCGATTTGCCGAACGCACTCGCAAGTTTCCGTCGAGCACCAGCAGCGGTTCGCGCACCGTGTCGACGATGGACTCGGCATAGAGTCGTGCTTCCTGGAGCGCCTCCGCCGCCACGTCGGAGAACGTGATCACCACACCTTCGGTGCGGTTGTCGCGCGTGCGGTAGGGGAGGACCTGCCGGACGTACCACCGGCCGTCGCGAGTTTGCACTTCCGTCCTCGGCGTTATCGGCTGTTGGAGGACCGCCGCGGCGTCGGGCAGGAGACCGGGGTCGGTGAACATCTGCGCGATGTCGCCGATAGGGCGGCCGATATCCGACGGGATCAGGCTGAAGAGCCGGGTAGCGGCCGGTGTGAAGCGCCGGATGCGCAGTTGCGTGTCCAGAAACAGGGTCGCGATGTTGGTGCTGGTCAGCAGGTTATCCAGGTCGTTGTTGGCGGCTTCCAGCTCCGTGATCTTGCCCTCGAGCTGCGTGTTGGCGGTGGTGAGCTCCTCGTTGAGCGATTGCAGCTCCTCTTTCGAGGCTTCCAACTCCTCATTGCTGGACTGGAACTCCTCGTTGACCGACATCAACTCTTCGTTCGCCGCTCTGAGTTCCTCAATATTCTGCTGCAGATCCTCCTTGGTGCTCTTCAGCTCGTACTCGAGCTGGTGCACGAGGGCCACGTCAGCAGCGCTCGCCGCGGCGGCAGTGTGAGCGGCGACCGGTGCAGCGGTCTCCGGTTGGTCTTCGAGAGACACCAACCACAAGCCTTCGGTGTCCGTGGTTGTGGCATTGAGCGGCTCGACCGTTATTTTCACGCGTGGAAACGTATTGCCACGGCGCATCTGAACGCCGGGAAGGATGACCCGTTGATTGCCGCGGATGGCTTCTTGGATGGCGCCGCGCAGCTTGGTGCGCAACCCGCTGCGCGCCTGCGCGATGAGATCCTGCGTCGGCACACCCGCCGGTTGCATGAGGTAGTCGTCGGTCCGGCCGTGGAAATAGAGGATCTCGCCGCCGCGATTGATGATCACGCACGCCGGTGCGTAGCGCTGCAGCAGCAGATGCTGCGCCAGTGTTGCCAACCGGGCTGGATTCGGCAGCCTCGGGGTGCGCACGCGCACGGCGGTCGAGGCGGGTGCGGCGGCGAGGGGAAACTGGAACCTGTCGTGGCGCGTCGGTCCGATGCGGCGATAGATGCGCCACTTCGTCGACACCACCTCGAACAGGTCCGCTTGCAGCCCGATATCCTCGGCGCTGCCCAGGAACAGGTAGCCGCCTTCGAGCAGAGCAAAGTGCAGCAGCGGGATGAGTCGCTCCTGGACCGCCGGCTCGAGATAGATGAAGAGATTGCGACAACTGACCAGGTCGAGCCGAGAGAACGGTGGGTCGCTGACTAGGCTCTGTTGGGCGAAGACGACCGTGTCACGCAGCTCGTTGTTGACCCGGTAGCTGTGCTCGCCCCTGATGAAGAACCGCGACAACCGCTCGGCTGACACGTGGGCAGCGATCCCCTCAAGGTAGATACCAGCGCGTGCCGTCTCCAGTGCCTCGGCATCGACGTCCGACGCAAATACCTGCAGGCGACAGCTCCTCCCGGCCGCCTGGATCTCTTCGATCAGCATCATGGCGATCGAGTACGCTTCCTCGCCGGTTGAGCAGGCTGGTATCCACACGCGCAGCGGGGCGTCCGTCTCCTTCTCGGCGACCAATCGTCGAATCACTTGCTCTTGGAGGACCTGCCACGCCGCCGGCTCGCGGAAGAAACTGGTCACGTTGATCAGCAGATCGTTGAACAGCGCGGCCACCTCCGCGGGGTTGTTGCGTAACACCTCCACATACTTGGGCAGTTCATTGAGGTGTCTCAGACTCATGCGGCGTTGAATGCGCCGCCGCAGGGTGCCCTTCTTGTAGCCGCTGAAATCGAATTTGGTGCGCGCGCGGAGCACCTCCACCGCGGTCGTCAGCGGATCGGGCGCCTTCTCCGGCAGCACGGCCATGTTGGTCGCCGCCACGGCCGCGTGCTGCACGTACGCCAGCAGGGCGTCCGCCATCTGTTCGGCCGGCAGGACATAGTCGGCGCTGCCGCTGGCGATTGCGCTGCGGGGCATGCCATCGTGCTGTGCGGTTTGCGGGTCCTGCACCATCGTCATACCGCCGCCCGCCTTGATCTCCTTCAGCCCCAGCGTCCCGTCCGTGCCGGTGCCGGACAAGATGATGCCGATCGCGTTCTCATGTTGGTCCTCCGCCAACGAACGCAGAAAGAAATCGACGGCCATCCGCAGGCTGCGCGGCGCCGTGGGCACGCTGAGCCGCAGGGTGCGGTCGTGAATGCTCAGATACGCGTTTGGGGGAATGACGTAGACACCGTTCGCCTCGACCCGCATCCCATCCTCGACCTGCACCACGCGCATCCGTGTGTACGTGCCTACCAACTCGGCGGTGAGGCTCTCGCGTGTCGGGTCGAGGTGCTGGATCAGGACAAAGGCCAAGCCGCTCTCGGCCGGCAGGGCGCTGAAGAATTTCTTGAAGGCGTCGAGCCCACCCGCCGAGGCACCGATGCCGACAATCGGAAACACGGGCCTGTCTGTCGTTCCCCCGGTCGGATCTTGACGGTTCACGCTGGAGGAACGCTCCCGCTGCGTGAATCGAGCCGACCGAGCCTTGCCGTGCTTCATGTTCGCGGCACCACCTAGTCTTTTGACGGGACCCGTGGTCATGGGCGTGTCCTGCGGGCGCGCTTGCTCGGAGGCTGCATCGGCAGTGCGAATCGCACCGTCGTGCCGCGGGCGCCGCCTGCCCGAGGCTCCATCCAGATGCGTCCATGATGCGCCTCGATGATCGAACGACTGATTGCCAGCCCCATTCCAAGTCCCTGCGGCTTAGTGGTAAAGAAGGCTTCGAACAAGCGCTTCGCGGCGGCGTCTGAGAGCCCCGTGCCGATGTCGCGCACCGTGACCTCCGCCATCGCATCCTCCGTCTTCCTGGTCTGCACGTGGATCTGCTTCCGCTCGCTGCCGGCCTCGCTCACCGCCTCGATGGCGTTCTGGATGAGATTCACGAGGACCTGTTCAATCTCGATGCGATCGGCGCGTACCGGAATTGGTCGCGACGCCAGATCCAGTCGGAGCGTGATCTCGCGCTGCACGATCTCGTGCTCCAGCAAGCGGGCAACGTTTCGAACGAGTCCATTCAGATTCGTCGCCTCCAAATGGGACCCTCGCTTCTGCACGAACTCCCGCATGTGATGCACAATGTCGCCGGCGCCGAGCGCCTCGGCGGCGGCATGCTCCAGCAGCTCGAGCAGTTTGCGAGACGCGGCCTTGCCCGACCGCACGTACGTGGCACATGCCTCAACGTCGTTGGCGATGGCCGCGAGCGGCTGATTGATCCCGTGCGCCAACTCGGCGGCTAATGCGCCCATCGTGCTCAGGCGCAGCACGTGCGCCAGTTCGGCCTGATGCTGGCGTGCGTCCTCCTCGGCTTGCTTGCGGTTCGTCAAGTCGGTGAGAATCAGACACACGGCCTCGACGTCTTCCGTCCGCACAGGATTCGCGGCCAGTGCGACGGGGACGCTCGTGCCGTCGGCCGCACACAGGGTCGCTTCAGCGCGGTACGCTCCGGTGCGGCCGTGCTCCAGGAGCACACGAACCGCCGGCTGATTGGCCGGGCTGACACACGCATAGATGGACGCGCCTACCAGGCGCTGCAGCGCGGTCCCGAGCATGGCCGCCAAGCAGCGGTTGGCGTATAAGATGGTGCCATCGGTGCTCACCGTCGCCGCACCCTCTTCCATCTGTTCTACCAGCACGCGATACGGATGCTCGGCCCCCTGGAGCGTGAACACTTGGTCCCCGTGCCGGGTATGGACGACAAACGCGTCCACCTCGCCGCCCTGAATCGCGTGCAAGGTTTGTTCGGCCTCGGCGAGACGCGCGCGCAGCTCCCGCACGCTCAGGCGCCGTGGGCGGGGCGCGGTGTCTTTGACGCTCATCGACGTTCGACATCCACTGCGGGCGACGGCATGGCTACTTTCTTCTGCCCAGGTCCAATCCGAGGAGCACGCGCTCGGTGTTCGACAGGTCTCCCACCATGGTGCGCAACGGCAGCGGGAGCTTTTTCACTAGCGCTGGGACCGCCAGGATTTGCTCGCCTTGGGCGAGCATCGGCTGTTGGTACACGTCGACCACCTCCAGCTCATAGCGACCACGTAGGTACTCCTCGCAGATCGCCTTGATGTTGGTGATGGCGCGGGTGGATTTTGGCGTCATACCGACGACGTACAAGCGCAGCACGTACCATGCGGCGGCCGGTTTCGACAGGACAGTCTCGAATTCCGCCCGGGTACTGCGGCGTCGCACTATGTCGCCTCCCTCACTGGCGCGCGCGCAATTGCAGGCCTATCAGCACGCGTTCGGTGTTCGACAGATCCCCGATGATCTTGCTCAGCGGCGGCGGCAGTCTCCGCACCAGGGTGGGGATTGCGACGATCTGATCGCCGCGCGCGAGTTGCGGGTTCTTCACCAGATCAATGACCTCGATGCGATACTTGCCTGCAAGGTGGTTCTCACAAATCTGCTTGAGATTGGCGAACGCTGCCAGCGACCGCGGCGTCTGCCCCGCGACATAGAGCCGTAGTTCCCATCGTTCCGCGCTGCTCGCCGAGCGCCGTCCGCTGTGCGGCGCGCTGGTAGATACTCTTCTCTTGGGCAGGTTCATTGGCGCCCCCCCTTTGCGTGCACTCCCGGTGTGCGGCGGACAGCGGGGGCCTTGTCGGCCTTGCGCTGGCGCGTCATCTCGGCGCGATCCACCTGCGTCCGTTGCTCCCCCTGCTGCAACTCGGCGACGCTGTTCTGCACCTCGTCAGCCTCGCGCTCGTACTCTGCCCGCAGGACTGCAATCTGCGCGTCGAGCGCCGCGTGTCTGTGCTCCAGGTCGTGTCGCCTGCGCTCCACCTCTTGCTGCCGGGCAACGGCCTCGCTGCGGTCGTGGCTGGCCTGGGCCAGGCGGGCCGACCCGGTGAGTACCCCGCTGGGTCCGAGGTTGACGTCGACTAGCTCGATCCCGTGATCGGTGATGAGAAACTCTCGGATCTGGTTGGAGTGTGCCATGCCGCGCGACTTGATGACGTAGAGCCCGCGGTTGCGCTCGCCGTTCAGCTCGATAGTGCTCAGCGACAACCAGGTATCCATCAACGAGGAGATGCCGACGGCGGTCTGCTCCCGGGCACTGTCGGCCGCTGTCAGGCTGGTGAAGAGGGCGGTGATCTGTTGCCGCTTGAGGGTATCGACCAGGCGCATGAGCATCGACTTGACGTCGGCGATCTGGCCGACGGACACGAAGTTGGTGATCGGGTCGAGCACCACCACGTGTGGGCGGAATGTGTCGATCATCCTGGCCATTGCCGCCAGGTGCTGCTCGAGGCCGCCGAGCGTGGGACGGGCCGCGTAGAAGTACAGGCGCCCTTTGCGCAGCCACGGCTGCAGGTTCAGGCCAATCGAGCGCATGTTGCGCGTGATCTGATGCAGGGATTCTTCGAAGGCGAAATACAGGCAGCGCTCGCCGCGGCGGCAGGCGGCATCGACGAAGTGCGCCGCCAGGCTGCTCTTCCCGGTGCCGGCCGTGCCGGAGACCAGCACGGTGCTGCCGCGGAAGTATCCCTGGCCACCGAGCATGGAGTCGAGCCGGGCAACCCCGGACGAGATCCGTTCGGTCGAGGCCGGGTGCTGCAGGTCCAGCGAGGTGATCGGCAACACGAAAAGCCCGGCCTCGTCGATCAGGAAGGGATATTCGTTCGTGCCGTGCACCGAGCCGCGGTACTTGACGATGCGCAGCCGCCGCGTGGAGACCAGGTCGGTGACCCGATGGTCGAGCCGCACGACGCAGTCCGAGACGTACTCTTCCAGATCGTGACGGGTGAGCGTGCCGTTCCCCTGTTCGGCCGTGATGATCACCGTAACGCCCTTGTCTTTCAGCCAGCGGAACAGGCGTCGCAGCTCGGCGCGCAGGACCAGCATGTTGGGCAGGGCCGCGAAGAGCGATTCTACGGTGTCCAGCACGACGCGCTTGGCCCCGATAGAATCGATGGCATGGCCGAGCCGAATGAAGAGCCCCTCGAGATCGTACTCACCGGTTTCTTCGATCTCGCTGCGCTCGACGTACACGTAGTCGATGAACAACTGCTTGCGACTGATCAGCGCTGGAAGATTGAACCCGAGTGAGGCGACGTTCTTCGCCAGCTCATCGGCGGTCTCTTCGAACGCCATGAACACGCCCGGTTCGTGGTAGTCGGTCGCGCCGCGGACCAGGAACTGCATTGCCAACAAGGTTTTGCCGCAACCGGCGGCGCCACACACCAGCGTCGGCCGCCCCCGAGGCAAGCCGCCGCCAGTGATTTCATCGAGCCCCTGAATCCCCGTCGGGCACTTTGGCAGACCGCGTACGGCCGATCGTGGGGTGTGCTGCGTCTTGGCCAATATTAGAACGCTCCAACTTCACTTGCTTATCATATGTTTTGGCATTTTTTCAAAGCGGAAGATACGGAAGATCCGGGCGACCGGTGAACACTGACGAAAAATGTCCAGCCTGCCTGCCGACGCGGCTTTTATGGTGAGGCGTCTTTGGCCTGAGGCTCAAACCCGTGCGCGATGGCTTTGACGAAGGCATTCTGAATCAAGCCAACGACGAGCGCCTGACGTCAAGATCTCGATAGCGGTCCGAAGCGCCGTTCACACTGGCATGGGGGAACGATTCAAAGAAAGAAGCGGTGCCGGCGTACGACGGGAACAGCTGGCAGTTCGGCGGCGCGCGTTGCTGTCACATCAGACGTTGCGCGCCAGGACGATCTCTATTGGGAAGGCCGAGCGTGGCCATTGTGCTGCGGCAGCGCGCGGCGTTCGATTTCATCCACGGCATCACCAAAGTACCGCGACAACAGCTCCGGACGCGTAATGGCCGCATCGTCTGTATCGATGCCGACGGCATACGTATCGCCGTAGGACAGCAACGCCACCGTGAGCGGGATACCGAACATCGCGGGTAAGAAGGGATAGATCGCGTCCACCTTCGCCCCGTCAAGGTAGCGTAGCGTACGCGGCCCGGGTACGTTGGTACAGATGAGGCCGATCTTGCCGCGCAGCGCTTATGAAGCCGCGCGGAAAGCCACGCCGGGAATGAACGGCAAGGCCTGCAGCAGGAATTGAGAGGCTGAACCGCCGCCGTTTGTCTTCGCTGCCGTGGTCTGGCTGCAGATCTTTTTGAGCCGTTGCAAGGGGTCCGGCTCGCCGACCGGCAGGGGGACGACAAAGAGGCCAATGCGGTTACCGGGCAGCTCGCGCTCATGCGCTTGCCGGAGGTTCATCGGTACCACGCATTCCAGCTCCTCGAGCGGGGCGCCGCAGCGCACATGGTAACGACCCACCGCACCCGCGACGGCCGTGAGTACGAGGTCGTTCAGTGAGACGCCGAGCGCGTTCTTGATGCCTTGCATGCGCGGCAGCGATAACGGCATCATCGGTGGCCGCGACACCACGATCACCGAGTTGCGGAGCCAGGTGGCTGAGCAGGCCGAGACCGCACGAGCAGCGCCCCACTCTCACGTCATCGTCTTACTCGCATTCGTCGCCGGTATCTTGACCGGCTGGTCGATCACACGGTGGTTCGGGTAGGACAACGACCCGGGGAAAAGGAACCGCCATCTCTACTTCACAGGCCTCGGGACATCCCCAGGCCCGCGATGTAGTCTGCTCGGCGACGGGCGCTGACTCAGAGTCGGTTTAGTAGGCAGGAACCTGCGGTGTCTCCGCAGCGAGGTGAAGGGCGCTATTTCGTGCCTGCCTGTAGGCGTGAGGACGTGTCCTCCTTTTGGCCGGGCGGCTCGGCCAGGCCGGTGACTTCCCGGACCTCCTTCTCGTTGAGGGATTCGGCTTTCAGCAGGGCTTGGGCAAGAGCGTCCAGCTTGCCGCGGTGCACGGCCAACAGCCGGTCGGCTTCACGGTGACTCTCCTCGACGATGCGACGGACTTCGGCGTCGATCAGCTCCGAGGTTGCCTCGCTGTAGGGCTGGTGCTGGAAGGCCGGCGGCAAGCCCTCGTCCTGGGGCGCGACAAAGCTGATCGGGCCGAGCTTCTCACTCATTCCCCAGCGCAACACCATGTGGCGGGCAATCTCGGTGACTTGCTGGAGGTCGTTCTCGGCGCCTGTCGTCACCACTCCGTAGACCAGCTTCTCCGCCGCCCGGCCGCCCAGCGTGCTGGTGATTCGCGCCCGCAGGTAGTCCTCGGGGTAGCTGGTACGATCGTCGACGGGGAGTTGATACGTCACTCCCAGCGCCATGCCGCGTGGCACGATCGAGACGTGGTGAACCGGGTCGCTGCCGGGCACCAGCAGTGCGAGCAGTGCGTGGCCCGCCTCGTGGTAGGCGGTACGTTCCCGATCGGCCGGGTTCAACAGAATGTTGCGCGCCGGTCCGAGGGTGATCTTCTCCATCGCCTCCCCGAAGTCCTCTGAGCGGACGGCGCTCGCGTCCTTACGCGCTGCCAGCAGAGCGGCCTCGTTGACCAAGTTGCGCAGCTCGGCGCCGACCAGACCGGGCGTCTCGGCGGCGATGCGCTCGAGAGAGACATCCGGCGCCAGGGGAACGTTCTTGGTGTGCACCTTGAGAATCGCGGCGCGGCCGGCGCGGTCGGGACGCTGCACGACGACGCGGCGGTCGAAGCGGCCCGGTCGCAGCAGTGCCAGGTCCAGCACGTCGGCGCGGTTGGTGGCGGCCAAGACAATGACGCCTTCCCGAGAATCGAAGCCGTCCATCTCGGTCAGGATCTGGTTCAATGTCTGCTCGCGCTCGTCGTGGCCGCCGAGCTGCGCGCCGCTGCCACGCGTGCGGCCGATGGCGTCCAATTCGTCGATGAAGATGATGGAGGGCGCGGCCTCCCGAGCCTGCCTGAACAAGTCGCGTACGCGGGACGCGCCGACACCGACGATCATCTCGACGAACTCGGAGGCGCTGAGGCTGAAGAAGGGGACGCCCGCCTGTCCAGCAATCGCCCGCGCCAGCAGCGTCTTGCCGGTTCCGGGCGCGCCGACCAGCAGCACGCCTTTCGGCACGGTGCCGCCGAGCCGCTGGTACTTGGCCGGGTTCTTCAGGAAGTCGACGATCTCGATCAGCTCGTTCTCGGCCTCATCGATGCCGGCGACGTCGTCGAAGGTGACCTTCGGTTGCTCTTCACTGTAGCGCTTGGCGCGGCTGCGCCCGAGGCTGAACATGCCGCCGCCGGCCGCTGCGGCGCGCCGACTGAGCCAGACGAAGGCACCGATCAGCAGCACGGTCGGACCGAAGCCGACCAGCAGGTTGAACCAGGATGAACCGCTCTCGTCCACGGCCTCGATCACCACACTCTTCTCTTCGAGCAGCCCCTCGAGACCCGGGTCGGCGAAGACCGGCCGCTGCGTCTTGAACAGCGTCGAAGTGCGCGGCTTCGGTTGGTCGGAGGGAGGCGACGCCGGCGCTTTGGAGCTCGACGCCGGCGACTCCTGGGGTGGATAGGTGACTTCCGACTTGAAGCGACCGCGGATCGAATCGCCCACACTGGTGACCTTCTCGACATTGCCTGCCTCGACCTGCTTCTTGAAGAACGTATAGGAGACCGTAATCGAGGATGGCTCCGGGAAGAACACGCGCATCACCATGTAGTTGGCCGTCATGACGACCAGGAAGATCAGCCACCAGGGCCGCGGCCGTATACGCCGCTGACCGGAAGCAGTGTCTTTCGAGCTCTTGGACCCGTCGCCAGCAGGACCTGCCGCCGCGTTGTCGGTTGGTGGGTTCGCCATTGTCTCCTGCTCGCTTCGGCCGTCGCGCGCGCCCTACGGTCCGTCCATCCCTACCCTGGAGCAGCGAGGGAGTTGGAAGGATCGAGCCCGACAAGGTTATGCAAACCGAAGCCAGAAATCCACCCGTGGCCAGCCACCCGTGGCCATCGATCCGCACGCCCTCCAATCAAAGCAGTGCGTGTCGCCGATAGAACCACGACTTTACGGCCTGTACCACCAAAAGGTAGGTCGCGGCGAGAAACGCAATCGTAGCCAACATCGACACCGGTAGTGGCGTAAACCGCAGCAGGCTCCCGACCGGCGTGTACGGCAGCACAACGGCGATCGCCACGACGGCTAAGACACTGATCAGCAACGGCCGGCTGGGACGGCTCTTGAGCGGGTTGCCTGCCGTCCGGATGACAAATACCACGAGCGTTTGTGTTGCCAGGGACTCCACAAACCAGCCGGTGTGGAAGAGTGGCGCGTTGGTGGAAGCGTGGAACACCCAGAGGAGTACCCCGAACGTGAGGAAATCGTAGATCGAGCTGATTGGACCGATGATCATCATGAACTGGCGAATGAACGCGATCTGCCAACGCTTGGGCCGGTGCAGCAGGGCGGGATCAACATTGTCGCTGGGGAGGCTGATCTGCGAGACATCATAGAGAAAGTTGTTCAGCAGTATTTGAGTCGGCAGCATAGGCAGGAATGGCAGGAAGAGCGACGCGGCGGCCATGCTGAACATGTTGCCGAAGTTCGAGCTCGTCCCCATGATGATGTACTTCATGATGTTGGCGAAGCTGCGCCGCCCCTCGACGACCCCGTCGTTCAAGACCGCAAGATCCTTCTCGAGCAGGATGATCTTCGCGGCGTCCTTGGCTACCTCCACGCCGTTGACGACGGAAATGCCAACATCCGCGGTGTGCAGCGACGGGGCGTCGTTGATGCCGTCACCCATGTACCCGACGACGTGCCCACGTGCCTTCAGGGCGAGGATGACCCGGTTCTTCTGTTCAGGAGACACGCGGGCAAAGATGGCGCCGTTCTCCGCCTGGTAGGCCACGGCGGCATCATCCATCGTGTCGATCTGGTTCCCGGTGACGATGCGGTCTGCTTCTAGACCCACGTCGCGCGCCACCTTCTGGGTCACATACTGGTTGTCGCCGGTCATGATGACCACGGAGACGCCATTCTGTCTCAGCGCCTCGAGAACGGAAAGAATGCCCTCCTTGGGAGGGTCAAGGAAGGCCGCGAACCCGGCCAGCGTCATACCCTGTTCGGCCACCGCGGTGTAGACATCCTGCTTCGCCACCTGCAGCACTGCGACTCCAAGCGTGCGATACCCGTCGGCACTCAGCTTTTGGAAGGTCTCAGCCGCCTGAGCTCGGCGGCTCTCGTCGAACGGCTGGGGCGCCCCATCGATGGTCACAGTCTGGCAGATGGCAAAGACGCTCTCCGCCTCGCCTTTGGTGACCAGGAGGTGCTCGTCACCTCGCCGCACCACCACCGAAAGACGTTTGCGGTTGAAGTCGAAAGGGATCTCGTCCACCTTCTCATACTCGGCGATGGCAGGGTGCTCGTGTTTCAAGACCGCGTCGTCCAAGGGGCTCTTGATGCCCGCTTGAAAGTAACTGTTCAGGTAGATGAACCGCAGGACACTGTCGTCATCCTTGCCTTGGACATCCACGTGCCGGTCGAGCACGATCTCGCCTTCGGTCAGCGTACCCGTCTTGTCGCTGCAGAGGATCTCCACGCTGCCGAAGTCCTCTATGGCCGCCAGTTGCTTGACGAGAACCTTTTTCCTGGCCATCCGCCGCGCGCCTCGGGCCAGTGTGACCGTGATGATCATCGGCATCATCTCAGGCGTCATCCCGACTGCGAGTGCGACAGAGAAGAGAAAAGACTCCAGCAGCGCGCGCTTGAGAACGAGGTTGACCAGCAGAACGAACAGCACGAGCAGCATGATCACCCGTGTGATCATCAGCCCGAAGTGGCGTATGCCACGGCCGAACTCGGTCTCCGGCGGCCGCATCGCCAAGCGCTGGGCAATCTCGCCGAAAGCGGTGTCTCTCCCTGTGCACACGATGACCGCGGTGCCAATCCCCGTCTGCACAGCAGTGCCCAGGAAAACGCTGTTGCTCGCGTCGGCAACGCCGTGCTTCCCCTCGGGAAGATCATTCGCTGTCTTCTCGACGGGCAAAGACTCTCCGGTGAGGGCCGACTCACGCACGTGGAGGTCCTTCGCTTCCAACAGACGCGCGTCCGCCGGCACGAGGTCTCCGGCATTGAACCTGACAATGTCCCCGCGGACCAGTTCCGTTACCGGCAGTTCCTGTTCTCGCCCGTCACGCACAACGGCAGCCGTTGTGGCGACTTGCTTGCGAATCTCCTCCACCGCATGTCGAGCCTGGAACTCCATGAAGAAGTTCAGCAGCACGCTAAGCAGAACCATCGAGATGATGATCAGTCCGCCGACCGGGTCACCGAGCGCGAGAGTAATGGCGCTGGCTACGAGAAGGATGATGACGAGGGGATTGGTAAAGAAGCGGAGAAAACCGATCAGCCCTGCGAAGCGCGACTCACGCACAAAGCTGTTTGGGCCATAGAGGCGCAGTCGCCGTGTCGCCTCATCGGAAGTCAGGCCGGCCGGCGTTGCCTGCAGCAGTCCAAGCAGATCCGGCAGCGGCCTATCCCAAAAGCCGTGCAGAGATGTGTCTCGTTGTCCCGACGTCTGCGCTGGCGACGCGAACCATGAACGTGAGATCATCTGGACGAAATCCTCCCCACGGTAAACCCAACGTCCGAAGGCGTTTACCATGTTCGGAGGGTAGCCCCGCTTGGAATCAGAGGCAATCAATCGGCGGAAAGCGAGGTCTAACGCGACGTCGTAGCGCGCGGAGTGGTAGGTCTCCCGGAATCTTTCTGTTTGACGTAGTATAGCAGTGAGGGCCGGTTTGGTCGTTGAAGACGAATCATGCGGGGTCGCGGCAGCGCGGCTGAGAAAGGATGAACGATGGAGATTGGAAACACGGCGGTGCAGACACTCATGGCGATCGACCTGGCAGCTGCCGAGTTCCGGCACCGGATCGCGGAGCATGTGTTCCTCAACAGCGGCCAGTTGAGCCCGCTGTGCCACCGTCCGCTGGATCTGCACCGCTTCATGGAGCAGTTCGCGCAGCTGATGGCCCAGCCGCTCGGCGTCATTCTCGTCGAAGGCGACCCGGATCGCGCGCGCGCCACGGTGGAGAGCTTCTTGGAAAACGCCCGCATGCTCTTGCGCCTGGAGATCCGCAGCAGCGAGCCGTCCGCCGGGCGATGAGTGTCACCAGGTTGCCCTAAGCGACTGTCGTGCACGTGCGGGGCCGGTCGTTTGTGGCCGACATCTGGTCGCTGGCGCGGCCATATTGGGTGTCGGAAGAAAAGTGGGTGGCGCGTGGGCTGCTGGCGCTGGTCGTCGGGCTGTCGCTCGGCTCGATCTACATCGCCGTGCTGGTCAACCACTGGAACCTGGCGTTCTACAACGCGCTGCAGGAATTCGACGCCATTGAGTTTTTTCGCCAGCTGCTGATCTTCCTCGGGCTGACCGCCGCCAACGTGGTGTGCGCGGTGTACCAGGTCTATTTCGGCCAGATGTTGCAGATCCGGTGGCGGCGCTGGCTCACGGAGTCGTTTCTGGCGGCCTGGCTCAAGGACCACTCGTATTACCGTGGTGCTCTCCTCGGTGCAGTGTCGGAGAACCCGGACCAGCGCATCAGCGAGGACATCGGGCTCTTCGTCGTATACACCCTGAGTATGACGCTGGGGATGCTCACCTCAGCGGTGACGCTGGTGTCGTTCATCGCGATCCTCTGGAGTCTCTCCGGATCGCTACTGGTCCCGCTCGGGCCGCTCGGTGCGGTCAGCATTCCGGGATACATGGTGTGGGCGGCGTTGCTCTACGCCAGTCTCGGCACTTGGCTGGCGCTGCGCATCGGCGCACCGCTGGTGCGGCTGAACTTCGACCTGCAGCGCTACGAGGCGGATTTCCGCTTGAGCATGGCGCGGGTGCACGACAACGCCGAGAGCATCGCCCTGACGCGCGGCGAGGCCAACGAGCAGGTCCGCTTCCGCGAGCGTTTCACGCGCATTCTGCGCAACTACTGGGCGATCATGCGGCGACAGAAGCGGCTGAGCGCGTTCACCTGGATCTACGGGCAGCTGGCGCTGGTGTTTCCTCTGCTCGTCGCTGCGCCGCGCTACTTCGCGCACCAGATCATGCTCGGCGGCCTCATGCAGACGGCGCAGGCCTTCGGGCAAGTGCAGGGCGCGCTGAGCTTCATCGTCAACAGTTATCCCGACATCGCCCGCTGGCGTGCCGCCGTCGATCGGCTCATCGGCTTCGAGCGCGCCCTGCGCAACCCGGCAACGTGTGGGAGCGTGGAGCGCCGCATCGAGGTCCGGCGCGCGCCGACCCTCGCACTGCATGTCGACGATCTCGACATCGATCTGCCCAGCGGGGCTCCGCTGCTGCGCGCCCTGAGCTTCACGGTGCTCCCGGGCCGCTCGTTGCTCATCGTCGGTCCTGCCGGCGCGGGCAAAACGACGCTGCTGCGTGCCATCGCCGGCATCTGGCCATACGGCAAGGGCCGCATCGAGATTCCCGATACTGGGCGCGAGGTGATCATGCCGGAGAAACCGTATCTTCCTGTCGGGACCTTGCGCCAAGCGCTCACCTACCCGCAAGTCGACGCGCGCCTTGCGGGTGACGACCTGCAGTGGGACCCGAGCCAGATCGGCAGTGCCCAGCACGCCGGCCTGGCCGAGCGCGACGGTGAAGCGGCCTACTCTAGAGCGCCCATCGGGCCGGAAGGTAGCGGCCTCCCAACCGACGCCGATCTTCAGCGGACCCTCGCCCTGTGCGGCGTGGCGCATCTCGCCAGCCGCCTCGACGACGAGCAAAACTGGTCACAGCGGCTCTCCCTCAAAGAACAGAAACGGCTGGCCTTCGCGCGGCTGTTGTTGCAACGGCCCGACCTCATCTTCCTCGACGAAACGACCTCCGGCCTCGACGATGAGTCGGCGCTATACCTTTACCGCATCCTGCGCGAGGAGCTCCCCGGCGCCATGGTGATCACCGTCGGACACATAGGCCCGTTGCAGCAGCTGCACGACGCCCAACTCGAGCTGCGGCGTTGCGGGGAGCGGAGCTGAGCTGAGCGGTTAGTCGGCGCAGCGCGAGCCCAAGCCGGCGCCCGACGCTAGGCGCTTGCGAGTGAGAACAGGTTACGCGTGAGTTCTTGCGACGGCACCGCATAGCGACCAACGGGAGCGGCCCATAGAAGAGACGCTGGGCGCAGCCCCGATCAGTCGATCCGCGGTCCGTGCTGGCGGTTGACGTACGCCGCGATGATCAAGGCGACGACGATGGCGAGCACCGCGACCAGCAGGGCGTGCAGATAGGCGACGATGCCGAGGACGAACCCCTCGATGAGCCACGTGGCTGCGATGCTCACCCCCAGCAGCACCACCACGCCGGCGGCCCACGGCCAGCCGCGCCACACGCCGACCGCGGCCACGAGCGCACACACCGCTTGCAGGACGAAGCCGATCAGCAGCAACGGCACGGGCTGGCCCACCAGCATCGCGGGCACGTAGCCCGCGATGTACACGCCGTATCCCGCCAGCGCCACGGCAATCAGGAGCAACGCGGTGGATCGATCATTCATGCACCCTCCCTTTTCAGGCATCCACCCGCGTTTAGCCGCCCAACGCGCCGCGGAAGCGCTTGACGGCGGCGGTGGCGGTGGCTCGGGCATCGACGAGGACGGAATCCACCGTACGCTTGACGTCTGCCCACGAGCCGCCGGCGGCGCTGGACACGCGCTTGAGGGTACCTGCGGCCTCGCGCTGCTTCGACTTCAAGAGGCTCAAGTGAGTCCGCGCGTCCTGGCGCAATTCGCGAATCCGCGCGCGCGCATCGGCCTCGAGCTTATGCTCCGCCTTGCGCAAGCCCCGCTGGATCTCACCGATCGATTGTTCCAGGTGCCTGATGCCCTGTTGAATCTCGGCGTACATGGCCCGCGCCTCGCGCGGCATCGCCTTCTGCGCCCGCCGGGGTGCGCTCAGCGCTTTGGAACGCTTCTTCGGTGCCTTGGGGGACATGGAACGCTTCTTTGGTGCCTTGGGGGACATGGTCTTCTCCTTCCCGCGCCGCTCGATCGCAGCACGCGCATCGTTGCCCTTGTTTCTGTCAAGCCGGAATCCACCTCTAGGGCCTGCGGCCAGCGTCATTTCTATGGCCCGCT
>DASVHW010000430.1 GCA_036382395.1 Candidatus Binatia bacterium
CTATCATTGAGCCCCCGGGTACCTGGGAGGGAAGCTGGGGCGAGCATTAGAAGAGACCCTAGCGATTGACATCTTTATCAGTACGGCTAACTATGCGAAGGTGCACATCGAGACACTGAAGGTGTTCTGTGATGTAGTGGAAACCGGCAGCTTTTCCGCCGCGGCTTCGCAGAATTTCATCACTCAGTCGGCGGTGAGCCAGCAGCTGCGAACGCTGGAGTCGAAGTACCGGTGTAAGCTGCTTGAACGTGGGCGGGCGGGAGCCAAGGCGACTCCGGCTGGGGATATTCTCTATCGCGCCAGCCGCGAGATCCTGGAGAAATACCGCGAGATCGAAACCCAGCTCCAGGAGAGCGGGAAGGTGGTCAGCGGCACGCTGCGTATCGCCATTGTCTACAGCGTGGGCCTGCACGAGCTTCCCCCGTACCTGAAAGAGTACTTGCGCGAGTTCCCGCAGGTGAACGTGCACGTCGAGTACTCCCGACCGAACAAGATCTACGAGGATGTCGTCGCCGGCCGCATCGATCTCGGCATCGTGGCGTACCCGGCAAAGCATCCGCAAATCACCGTGGTCCCATTTCGCGAGGACCGCCTGGTCGTGGCCTGTCCGCCCAGCCATGCGTTCGCGGCCTTTAAGAAAGTGGCGATCGGCCGCTTGAACGGAGAGGCCTTCGTCGGATACGAGCGCGACATCTCGACCCGCAAGGCCACGGACCAGCTGTTCAAAGACCGCGGTGTCAGCGTTCGGTACATCGGTGAGTACGACAATATCGAGACCATCAAACGCGCGGTGGAAATCGAACAGGGCATTGCCATCATCCCGTTGGCTTCGGTACAGCATGAACTCGCGCAGGGCACGCTCAAGGTCGTGCACCTCTCTGACGAGACCCTGCTCCGGCCGCTGGGCATCATCTACAAGAAGAGCCGGCATCTGTCCCCCGCAGCCGTGAAGTTCATCGACGTGCTGCGCCGCGAAGATTTGCTGCAGCTGCGGGACCAATAGGAACCTTGGTCGACAGTGCCGACGTCAAACGCGGTCGACGGGCATAGCGGTTCTCCCATGCACATTTCCGATGGTCGCAGCGGGTGCATCCGTTTTGCATTTGTGCTCTAAGCCACCGGGGTATCGCAGGCAATGCAACGGCGCATCGGTATAATTGTCGCTCTTATTGTCGTTCTTGGCGCCGCCGGGTGGTGGCGGTGGAAGGCGGGGCGGGACGAGTCTGACCGCGCCATCAAGGGCTCGGGAATCATCGAAGTCACGGAAGTGGACGTCGCCTTCGAGGTGCCCGGCACTATCAAGGAGCGCTACGTGGAAGAGGGCTCGCTGCTCGACAAGGGCGAACCCATCGCCCGTGTCGATGACCGCGAGTATCGCTTGCTTGTCGACCGCGCGACGGCCGCAAAGGCGGCGGCGGAGGCACGCTACCGACTCTTGCTGAAAGGCCCGCGGGCCCAGGAGATCGATCAGGCGCTGGCAGCCGTCGAGGCCGCGGACAGCGATTTCACCACCGCGCAACGAGAATTCGACCGCATGCGGGCGCTGTACCAAGCGCACGTCGCCTCACAGTCGGAATTCGATCGCACCAAAGCGGTATTCGCCGGGGCGCAGGCCACCCGCGATCGGGCTCACGCCCAGCTTGCCATGCTGAAAGAGGGATCTCGCACCGAGGAAGTCGAAGAAGGACGGGCGCGGCTGCGGGAAGGGGAGAAGGCGCTGGAGCTCGCCGAGCTGAACCTCTCGCGCTGCCAGCTGTTTGCGCCGATTGCCGGCCGCGTGCTCTCCAAGAACCGCGAGGTGGGAGAGATGGCGCCTGCCGGCGCTTCGGTCATCACCCTCGGCGACCTGACGCGCCCGTGGCTGAACCTGTACGTAGGCGAGCGTGATCTGGGCAAAGTGGCCCTGGGCATGAAGGCCTACGTCACCGTGGACTCGTTTCCATCACAGCCGTTTTCCGGCAAGGTGACCTTCGTTTCGGAAAAGGCCGAGTTCACTCCGAAGAACATCCAGACGCAAGACGAGCGTGTCAAACTGGTCTACCGTATCAAGATCGAGTTGGAGAACCGCAACCAGGCGCTCAAGGCCGGCATGCCGGCCGATGCGCTGCTCCCACTCAACCACGGACCCGAGAGCATTGATCCGCCGGCTCATTGAGTCGTGCCGTCATTGACGATGGGATCAATGACTCGGTGACAGTGCCTCAACCTCTGATGTCCGCTGCTATCGAAGCCACCGACGTCGCCAAGGATTATGCAGGCACGCACGCGTTGCGCGGCCTCAGCGTGTCCGTCGCGCCGGGCGAACTGTTCGGTTTGGTCGGCCCCGACGGCGCCGGCAAGACCACTTTTCTGCGCATTCTGGCCGGTCTGTTGAGTCTGTCGGCTGGGACCGTGCGGATCGACGGCATCGACGTGAGCACCAGCCCGGCTCTGGTGAAGGAACGCATCGGCTACATGTCGCAGCGCTTCAGCCTCTCGGAAACGCTGACGGTGGCGGAGAATCTCTTGTACGTGAGCGAGGTGTGGCACGTGCCGCACGGCGAGCGGCGCAAGCGCATCACGCGGTTGTTGGAATTCAGCCGGCTGGGACCGTTTCAAGATCGGCTGACGCGCAATCTCTCCGGCGGCATGAAGCAGAAGCTCAGTCTGTGCACCTGCCTCATTCACCAACCACGCATCTTGCTGCTCGACGAACCCACGATCGGGGTCGATCCCGTGTCGCGCCGCGATTTCTGGCTCATTCTCTACGATCTGATGCACGAGGGCTCGACCATCTTGTTGTCGACGCCGTACATGGACGAAGCCGAACGCTGCGGGCGGGTGGGGTTCCTGCTGGACGGTCAGCTGATCGCCTGCGGCAGCCCCGCAACCCTCAGGGCCGAACTCCAAACGGTCATTCTCGATCTCCGCTGCGCCGATTCGCGGCGGGCCCGACTGGCGTTGCGGCACGTTGCCGGAATGGAGGAAGCGGTGAGCTTCGGGGAACACCTGCACGTGACGATTCCGCGGACCGGATTTGACGTCGACGCCGGCCTGCGCAACCTCCGCGCGGCGGGTATCGAAGTGCAGGACTGGCAGATTCGGAAGCCGTCGCTGGAGGACGTTTTTCTGTCGTACATCCATCGCCGCGCCGAGGCGGCACCCGCCACCGCCAACACGAGCGTCAGCCCGCCATGACCGAATTCGCCGTCGACGTCAGCGGACTGACCCGTGTGTTCGACAGCTTTGTCGCCGTCGATCACATCGACCTCCAAGTCGCCACCGGCACGGTCTTCGGCTTTCTTGGTCCCAACGGCGCCGGCAAGTCGACAACCATCCGCATGCTGTGCGGCATCCTGCGGCCCAGCGGTGGACAGGGGACGGTCGGGGGTTTCGACATCTTACGTCAAACCGAGCAACTCAAGAGCAACATCGGTTACATGTCGCAACGGTTCTCGTTGTACGAGGACCTGACGGTGGAGGAGAATCTGCGTTTCTTTGCCGGCATCTACAACGTCCGTGGGGCGCAACGTGCGGCGCGCATCGCCTGGGCCGTAGACATGGCGGGGCTGCGCGGCCGCGAGCACCTCGTGACGGCGGAACTCGCCGGTGGTTGGCGGCAGCGGCTGGCCCTCGGTTGCGCCGTGCTGCACGAGCCGCCGATCCTGTTTCTCGACGAACCGACTTCCGGCGTCGATCCCGCCTCGCGCCGCAACTTCTGGGAAATGATCGGCGAGTTGTCCGCGCGCGGCATCACGGTGTTCGTCACCACGCACTATATGGATGAGGCCGAGCATTGTGACGAGTTGGCGCTGATCTATGGAGGGAAGGTGGTCGCCACCGGCAGCCCCGCAACACTGAAGCGCCGCTACGTGTCCCGCGCCTTGCTCGAACTCGAGTGTAGCAACTTGATGGGCGCCTTCGGCGCGTTGAAACTGGAGCAGGCGCTGGCCGGCGTGGCGCTGTTTGGCGCCACCTTGCATCTGGTCGCCGACGACGAAACCGCCGCCCGGGCCGCGGTGGCAGCTCGGCTACAGGCCGCCGGGATTACCGTGCAGCGGCTGGAACGCATCGAACCGTCGCTGGAGGATGCCTTCGTCACCATCGTGGAGGCCAGCGGCAGCAACGGCGAGGCCGCATGACCAGGTCATCCGCCGAGGCGACCCCTCGTGGGCCGGGAAGGCGGGCGCTGTCGGTGCGCACCGTCCGTGCCATCATGCGCCGGGAGTTCATCGATGTCGTGCGCGATCGGCGCAGCCTGATTCTGACGTTCTTGTATCCCATCTGCATGCTGATCATGTACGGCTACGGCATCCGCTACGACGTGGACAACGTGCCGCTGACGATCCTGGACTACGATCACACGCCCGAGAGCCGCGATCTCACCGAGCAGATGCTCCGTTCCGGCTATTTTCATCTGGTGCGCTGGGCCCACAATGAACGCGACCTGAACCGAGACCTGACGACCGACGCCAGCAAGGCGGCGGTGGTGATCCCTCGCGATTTTGCCACGCACATCCGCTCCGGTGAGCCGGTGACGGTGCAGGCACTCATCGATGGGTCCGACTCCAACACCGCGACCATCGCCCAAGGGTACCTGCTGGCCATGATGGCCCGTTACTCCAGCAGCGTCGGCACGGGCAAGCCGCAGGGGACTCACACCTCGGTGCTGAGCACGCCTCCGATCGAACTCAAGAGTCGCATCTGGTACAATCCGGAGTTGAAGAGCGTCAACTTCATCGTGCCCGGGGTCATTGCCGTCATCATGATGATCGTCGGCGCCATGCTCACGGCGCTGAGCATCGTCAAGGAGAAGGAACGCGGCACCCTCGAGCAGATTCTGGTCTCACCCATCCGTCCCTTGGAAATGATGATCGGCAAGCTCATTCCTTACGTCATCATCGCTTTCATCGACCTCATGATCATCGTCGGCGCCGGCTACCTCATTTTTCAGGTACCGATCAAGGGCAGTCTGGTGCAGCTGACGATCTTCTCGCTGATCTACCTCACCAGCTCACTCGGTACCGGCGTCTTCGTCTCCACCATTGCGGACACGATGCAAAATGCGATGCTGGCCGCCATCTTCATTTCCCTGTTGCCGTCGATTCTTCTCTCCGGCTTCATCTTCCCAATCGAGAACATGCCGATCGTGATCCGGTTCATCACCTACTTCTTCCCCGGGCGCTACTTCGTGACCGCAATTCGCGGCATCTACCTCAAAGGTGTCGGCCTGTCTGTGCTGTGGCCCGAGGCCGTCATGCTGCTCTGCTTCACCACCGCTATCGTGTGGCTCAGCGCCAGCCGCTTTCAGGAAAAGCTGGGATGAAGAAGGAGTGGCGCCGATGACCGCCTCACTCTCCCGCATCTTTTACGTGATGTGGAAAGAGGTGATCCAGATCACCCGCGATCGGCGTATGTTCAGGATGATCCTGATCATGCCGTTGATGCAGCTGACCATCTTCGGCTACGTCGTGTCCAGCGACATCACCGACATCGACACGGCGGTCTGCGACTACGACCAATCGACGGAAAGCCGCGCCTACATCGAGCACATCGTGGGCAGCGGCTATTTCCGCATCGCCGCTCCCTGCCGGAGCGTGCAGGACATCGACCGGCTGCTGGACCGCGGCCGCATCCGCGTCGCCCTGACGATCCCGTCGGATTTTTCCGCTCGCATCAAGCGGCATCAACCCGCTGAGGTCATGGCCGCCGTCGACGGCAGCAACTCGAACACCGCCACGATCGCCGCGGCCTATCTGGAACAGATCACGCTGACGCAGGCAGTGGAAGTGCAGTTTGCCGACCACGGCCGGCCGGCTGGGTTCAGCCAGCACCCGGTCGTGAATCTCGAGCCGCGGGTGTGGTTCAATCCCGAGATGCGCAGTGTCCGCTACATGGTGCCGGGAATCATCTGCGTGCTGCTGATGGAATCCATGGTGATTCTGACGGCGATCGCCATCGTGCGCGAGAAAGAACGCGGCACGATGGAGCAATTGATCGTGACGCCGATCCGCCCGTACGAGCTGATCTTGGGTAAAGCGATTCCCTTCATCGGCCTCGGCTATATCAACGTCACCATGGTGGTGCTGGCCGGAACCTTCTGGTTCGGTGTGAAGATCAGCGGAAGCTTGCCGCTGCTTTTCGGACTCACGGGACTCTTCATTCTCACCTGCCTGGGCCTGGGTCTGGTCGCTTCCACGATCTCCAACACGCAGCAGCAAGCGTCGATGGCGGGGCAGTTCATCATGTTGCCGAACATGTTCTTTTCCGGGTTCATGTTCCCGATCGCCAGCATGCCGCCGCTGGTGCAGAAACTCACCTACCTGATTCCACTGCGCTACTACATCACGATCGTGCGCGGCATTTTTCTCAAGGGCGTCGGCTGGGAGGTCCTGAAGGGAGAGGCGGGTATCCTCTTCGTGTACGGGATAGTGATTCTGGGACTCGCCAGCTTGACGTTTCGGAAACAAATCAAGTAGCGACCGGCATCTGGCGCCGACGCGGCAGGGGGCGATCAATAATCAACAGACGCACGCCGCCTCTGCCATCATGTCAGAATCGCCTGGGACCGGGTGTGCCTTGAAAACCGACGGCTACGGAAATCCCAACTCACGCCGCCTGGGCACGGCAAACTTCCCGCAACTGATTCCAGGCGTCGCGGTAGTCAGCATACTTACCAGCATAAGAGCGTCGTGAGTCCGGCAGGTAGAAGGTCTTACCGCTGCGTGCGTCCCACGGGATGATATAGGCTTTACTGAGGTCGAGTGCCTTCGTCATCCCCAAGGGCACACAGATGAAAAAGTCACAATACTGCTCGTCGATGCGACCACGATGGTGGAAGTTGAAATTCCAGGCGCGGTACACATAGCTGTAGAGACGCCGACGCAGGCGGACCTGACGGCGGTAGGAGCTGGGGAAGGCCGTACGTAATGCTACGCGTATCCGACCGTTGAGAACAAAGTCATAGCGCGACAAGAAATCACTTTCTTCGACGCGCAGCTTCATGTCGCGCAGACGCACGAGCACCTTGGCTTTGGGGATTTCATGTATACCCGGTCTGTCCATCACGGCAAAGTCGCGCAAATTGCGGAGATTTGCAAGAACAATCTCAGTAACACTACGTAGGCTATACGGGTATTCCCTTACCCCGTGACATTTGTCATAGGACAGCGCTGCCCTTGCGCTTGGCAATCAAAGCAGCGGGCAGCACGCCGCGGCAAAGTGACCGGACTCACGGGAATTTGCGCTCCGTCCACCAGGGGTAAAAGTCGGGCAGATCGGCGCTCGGCCTGAGCCCGAAGCGGGGCGGCCGCTTTTCGAAGAACGACGTCACGCCCTCGTAAGCATCCGGCGACTTTCCCATCCAATAGATACACTTCGAATCGATCTTGTGGGCTTCCATGGGATGATCGGCGCCCAGCATGCGCCACAGGAGTTGGCGGGACAGCGCGACGGACACTGCGGAGGTGTTGTCCGCAATCTCGCGGGCAAGCGCGCGGGCCGACTCGATCAACCGTTCGGGCGCAACCACCTGGCTCACCAGTCCGGCCTCCAGGGCTTCCTGGGCGCCAAACACCCGGCCGGTGTACACCCACTCCGCCGCTTTGCTGATACCCACGACGCGGGGCAGGAACCAGCTGCTGCACGCCTCGGGAACGATGCCACGGCGGGCGAAGACGAAGCCCATGCGCGCGGCAGTGGAGGCGATGCGGACGTCCATCGGCAGTGTCATTGTGATGCCTACGCCGACCGCCGGTCCGTTGATGGCAGCGATGACAGGCTTCTTCGACTCGAAAATGCGCAGCGTCACCAAGCCGCCGCCATCGCGGTGGGTGTCCAGCGTCTCATCCCGGCCACGCACCTCACTGTCGAAGGTGGCCCCGCCTTCGCTCAAATCGGCCCCGGCGCAGAAGGCTCGGCCCGCGCCCGTCACGATGACGACCCGAATGTCATCATCCGCATCGGCGCGCTCGAAGGCGCTGATCAACTCCCGGCACATCCGCCCCGTGAAGGCGTTGAGTTTCTCGGGTCGCTGCAAAGTAATGGTCACGATACGCTCTTCAACATCGTACTGAATGGTCTCATACTGCATGAAGTCAGTCCTTTCTTGGTCGTCCTGAGTGATCTCGGCGTCTTGTCTGTAGCACGCGACTCGCGGCCCACAAAAGCCCCATCGTCCACCTTGACAAGCACCCGATCGGCCTTACCTTCGTCGCATGCTAGCGCCGGCCACTAGTGGCGCTGCAGAAAGAACAAACAAGAGAAGGAGTCGCTTATGGCACTATTCCTCGACCCGGTGAGTGGACTGTTGTCGCTTCAGCGCGAATTGGAGCGTGCATTCCAGAACCCGCTCGACTTGGACCTCGGCGTCTCTGGCCGCGGAGTCTTCCCCGCAGTGAACATTTTCAGCGACCGAGATGGCGACGTTGTCCGGCTCGAGATCCCGGGCGTTGCGCCCGATCAGCTCAACATCGAAGCCCATGGTCGCACGTTGACCATCAAGGGGACACGCGAACGGCGCGGCCCTGAGGGTGCCAGCTTCCATCGGCGTGAGAGAAACGCAGGCGAGTTCTCGCGCTCGCTGCAGTTGCCGGAGGCCCTCGACCTGGCGCGGGCTGAAGCCACGTACAAGCACGGCGTGCTGACGGTACGCGTTCCCAAGAATGCGGAGGCCAAGCCCCGCCAGATCACCGTGAAAGCCGCCTGAACCTCGCGTCACATAAGGGAGGCCGTTGAATCATGACAGAGCAGGAACAAACCGTGAAGCAGAAACAGGAACTCGCCGGCGGCGAACACACCCGTCCGGGTCGTACGTACGTGCCCGAGGTGGACATCTGCGAGACCGCCGACAGCCTCTGGCTGTGGGCGGACATGCCCGGCGTGGATCAGCACTCGGTCGACGTCAACCTCGCCGACGGCGTGCTCTCGATCGAAGGCCGGGTCTCGTTGCAGGAGTACGAAAATCTGTCGCCGGTTTACACGGAGTACAACATCGGCAACTACCTGCGTCGATTCACCGTGACGGCGGATATCGATGCGGACCACATCAAGGCACGCATGAACAACGGCGTCCTCGAGCTCGAGCTGCCGAAGAGCGCCCGGGCTAAACCGCGACGGATCAACATCGCAACCAGCTGATCTGGTGTGAGCGGAAACGACCGGCTGCAAACCGGCCGTTCCCGCTCGAAGACCCGACGGGCGTTCTCGACTCGCCGTTGCGACGCGGGCGCGTCACACCTATAGTTTGCTGCACAATGCCAAGCGGGCCTCAGCCACCGACACCGCTGCAGCAGTTCCTGACCGAACAAGCCACAGCCGGTGAACTGTACCAGGCGCTTACGGACAAAGCGGTCCGTTGCGTCGCCTGCGGCCATCGCTGTTATCTTCCCGACGGCAAGGCCGGCATCTGCAAAGTGCGCTTCAACCGCGACGGCATCCTGCGCGTGCCGCACGGCTATGTCGCCGCGTTGCAGTGTGACCCGGTCGAGAAAAAGCCGTTCTTCCACGCCGCACCCGGCGCTCTGGCACTGAGCTTCGGTATGCTGGGGTGCGATTACCACTGCGGCTATTGCCAGAACTGGATCACATCGCAAGTGCTGCGCGACCCAGTCGCCGGGGTTCCGCCTCGCTTCTGCAGCGCCGAACAGCTGGTCCAACTCGCCATCGATCACGGTGCGGAAATCGTCGCCAGCACCTACAATGAGCCGTTGATCACCAGCGAATGGGCCGTGGAGATCTTCCGCATCGCCAAAGCCCATGGACTGACGACCGCGTACGTTTCGAACGGCAACGCCACGCCCGAAGGGCTCGAATACCTGCGGCCGTGGGTGGACCTCTACAAAGTCGACCTCAAGGGCTTCAACGACCAGCAGTACCGCAAGCTCGGCGGTGTCCTCGAAACCGTGCAGACCACCATTCGCCGGCTGGTGGAAATGGATGTGTGGGTCGAGGTGGTGACGCTGGTGGTGCCGGGCTTCAACGACTCCGATACAGAGCTGGCCGAGATCGCACGCTTCCTCGCGTCGGTCTCCGTCGACATCCCCTGGCACGTCACCGCGTTTCATCCCGACTACAAGATGACCGACGGCGACGCGACGACCGTGGAGACGCTCTTGCGCGCAGTGGCCAGCGGCGCGGCGGCGGGACTGCGCTACGTATACACCGGTAATCTTCCCGGGCGCCTCGCCGACCACGAGAACACCTATTGTCCGCGCTGCCGCACGCCCGTGGTCGAGCGCCTCGGGTATCGGATCCTTGCCAATCACCTCGTCAACGGTTGTTGCGCGCGCTGCGGCACGCGCCTTCCGGGCCGGTGGGGAAGCAGCCACCGAAGGCCATTGCGCGCCAGCAACGGCGTGCCGCGCCCACTCTCGGTTTAGACGACCGAGTGTAGCGCGTCGCACGTTTTCAGCTATACATATTGTTTTCGAGATCGTTGAGTATGCAAGATTCCTGGATCACCATCACCGGGGCGCGGCAGAATAACCTCAAGAACATCGACGTGCGCATTCCCGTCAACGCGCTCACCGTCGTCACCGGACCGTCCGGATCGGGAAAGTCCAGCCTCGCCTTCGACGTCCTCTATGCCGAGGGTCAGCGTCGCTACGTCGAGAGCTTCTCTGCCTACACGCGCCAGTTCCTCGATCGCATGGACAAGCCGCAGGTCGATCACATCGACGGTATCCTCCCGGCCATCGCCATCAGCCAGGGCAACACGGTCAAGACCTCGCGCTCGACCGTGGCAACCATGACGGAGCTGCATGATCACCTGAAGCTGCTGTTCGCCAAGATCGGCGTGTTGCACTGCCGCGAATGCGCCCAGGTCGTCGCTGTGGAATCGGCCGAGTCGGTGTGTGAGCTGCTGCTGCGGCAGCCGGAAGGAACCCGCGTTCTGGTGACCTTCGAAGTACCGCTGCCCGAACGCCTCCCCTGGGATGAAGCGCGGGCCGGGTTCACCAGCTCCGGCTTCCGCCGCGTGCTGGTCGCCGACCGAGTAGTTGCCATCGAGGACGTCGAAACCCCTCCATCCCCGCTGGTGGTCGTTGCCGATCGGCTCACGGTCCATCCCGAACAGAAGGCGCGCATCGTCGATTCCTTGGAACAAGCATTCCGTTTCGGCAAGGAACGACTGGCCTTGGTGTTTCCCGACCAGGGCAACCGCCGCGAGCCGCACGCGGCCCGGCTCGAATGCCCGCGCTGCAATATCGGGTACCGCGAGCCGACCTCAAACCTGTTTTCGTTCAACAGTCCGCTGGGTGCCTGCGAAACCTGCCGCGGCTTCGGCCGCATCATCGACCTGGACCTCGATCTGGTCATCCCCGCTCCGGGCAAGACCCTTGCCGACGGCGCCATCAAGCCGTGGAGCACGCGGGCCACCGAATGGGAGCGTGGGGAGCTGCTCAGCTTCTGCCGCAAGAAGAAGATCCCGATCGATGTCCCGTTCGAGCGGCTCAGCGAGCGGCAGCGCCAGCTCATCATTGATGGCGAAGGCAAGTATTATGGCATCCGCGGTTGGTTCCGCTGGCTCGAAGGCCGCACCTATCGCATGCACGTGCGCGTCTTCCTGTCGCGCTACCGCAGCTACCGCTTGTGTCCCGCCTGTGACGGCGGACGGCTGAAGCCCGAAGCCTTGTGGTACAAGGTCAACGGCCGCAGCGTTGCCGATGTCCAGCGCCTGAGTGTGGCCGAAGCGGCTGCGTTTTTCGACGCGTTGCAGTTGAGGCCATCCGAAGAGGAGATCGCGCACCTCATTCTGACGGAGGTACGCCACCGGCTGCGCTACTTGCTCGAGGTGGGGCTCGACTATCTCACGCTCGACCGCCAATCACGCACGCTTTCTGGCGGCGAGTTGGCGCGCGTCGATCTGACGACAGCCGTCGGTTCCTCGCTGGTGAACACGCTCTATGTTCTCGATGAACCGTCCGTCGGCCTGCACCCGCGTGACAGCCAGCGGCTGGTGCGCATCCTGCACGAGCTGCGTGCCAAGGAGAACACCGTTGTCGTGGTCGAACACGATCCGGAGATCATTCGGGAGGCGGATCACGTCATCGATCTCGGCCCTGGGGCAGGCGAAGCTGGCGGACAGGTCGTCTTTGCCGGCAATTACACCGACCTGCTGGAGCGTTCCGGCTCGCTGACCGGCCAGTATCTCGCTGGCCGGCGCAGCATCTCGGTGCCGAGTCGGCGCCGCCGCATGATCCCGCGCTTGAGCGTGGTGGTGCACAAGGCCTCGGCCAACAATCTCAAGAACGTGACCGTACGGTTCCCTTTGTCCCGCTTTGTGTGCGTCACTGGCGTTTCCGGTTCCGGAAAATCCACCTTGATCGAGGATGTGCTCTACCGTGGACTCAAGAAGCATTTGGGCCAATCGCAGGGGACACCCGGTGCGTGCGAGCGGATTGAAGGAGCAGATCGCATTGCCGACGTGATTCTGGTGGATCAATCACCGCTCGGTACCACGCCGCGGGCCAACCCGGTGTCCTACCTCAAGGCCTTCGACCTCATCCGCGCACTGTTCGCGCAAACGCCGCTGGCGCGCATGCGGGGATACACCAACGCCACCTTCTCCTTCAACGTCCCCGGCGGCCGCTGCGAAGCCTGCAAAGGTGAAGGCTTCGAAAAAGTGGAGATGCAGTTTCTCTCCGACGTGTATGTGACCTGCGCCGAGTGCGGCGGGAAGCGCTTCCGCGCAGAAGTCTTGGAAGTGGCGTACAACCAGAAGACGATCCACGACGTGCTCGGCCTCACCGTGCGTGAGGCGTTGACCTTCTTCGCCGGGCATGCCGAGGTGATCCGTCGGCTGCAGTCGCTGGCCGATGTCGGGCTCGATTACCTGCATCTGGGACAACCGCTGAACACGTTGTCCGGCGGTGAATCGCAGCGTCTCAAGCTGGCTGCGGCGATGGGCCGAGACGCCAAAGCCCACACGCTGTTCCTGTTTGATGAGCCCACCATCGGCTTGCACTTCGCTGACGTCGAGAAGCTGCTCGGGGCACTGCAACGGCTGGTGGATTGCGGCCATTCGCTCATCGTCATCGAGCACAACATGGAGGTGGCGAAGGCGGCCGACTATGTCATCGATCTCGGTCCCGAGGGCGGGCCTGGCGGTGGCGAGGTGGTTGCCGCCGGTACGCCGGAGGAGGTGGCTGCCGCCGAGCGTTCGCACACGGCTAGGTATTTGCGGGCGCTGCTGCCTCAGCTCAATGCTGTTGCTGACGCTCCGCCGCGGTACGGCCCGACTTTGGCGCGGCAAGCCGCGCCGGCGCCCGCCGCACTAGCCGAGGCACGCGGGATCATGCGCATCGTCGGCGCCAAGGAGCACAACCTGCGCAATGTGAGCCTGGACATTCCGCGCGATCGCTTCATCGTGGTGACCGGCCTGAGCGGTTCCGGCAAGTCGACGCTGGCCTTCGACATCCTCTACGCCGAAGGGCAGCGCCGCTACCTCGACAGTTTGTCCACCTATGCCCGCCAGTTCGTCAAGGTGCTGGCGCGGCCCAACGTCGAGTTCCTCGCGGGGCTGCCACCCACGGTGGCGATCGAGCAGCGCCTGAGCCGAGGCAGCAAGAAATCCACCGTGGCCACGGTCACCGAAATCTATCACTACCTGCGACTGCTCTACGCCAAGATCGGCGTGCAGCATTGCACCGGCTGCGGACGGCCTCTCACCTCGCTGACGCGGCAGCAGATCGTCGACCGCATTCGGCGCGAGTTCCGCGGCGAGACGGTGACGGTGCTGGCTCCGGCGGTGCGAGGACGCAAGGGCATCTACACGGAGCTATTCCGCACCGCGAGCAAACTGGGCTTCGCCCGCGCGCGTATCGACGGGAAGATGCATCCCCTGCGACCAGTCCCCTCGCTGGCCCGTTATCGCGAGCACGACATCGACATCGTGGTCGCCACTCTCGATATCACCCGCGGCGAGGCGGCAAAGCTCCCGGACTTCGTGGTGGCGGCCCTGCGCTTCGGCGGTGGGGCAGTCATCGTCGCCAGCGCGCGCAGCGAACACATATTCAGCGAACGCCTGTACTGCGCCCGCTGCGGCATCGGGTACGAGGAGCTCGATCCGCGGCTGTTCTCGTTCAATAGCCGCCAGGGCGCGTGCACCGACTGCGACGGCATCGGCAGCGTGCTCAGCTTCGCGCCCGAGCGTTTGGTCGGCGATCCGCTGCAGCCGGTCGGCCCGGCCCTTCTATCCACGCTGAAGCCGCTGGGAGCGGCAGTGACGCGCGCCATCAAACAGATTCTCCAGCACAACGGCGTCGCCGCCGAGAAGCCGCTGGCGCGGCTGACGGCGCGCCAGCGGCAGCGTTTGTTTCACGGAAACGGCAGCGGAGATGGCGGAGTGCTTGCGGTCTTGCAGCACCAACTGGACGAGGAGGGTGCGGATTCGGCGGTCCTGGAACAGTTCATGACGGAGCATTCCTGCGCCAGCTGCCACGGACGGCGGCTCAACCCACGGGCGCAGGCCGTGAAAGTCGACGGCATGGCTATTTGGGAACTTACCCAGCAGTCCGTGGCCGCCTGCTTCGCGGATTTGTCACGGCGACAGTTCAGCGGGCGTGAGGAGCAAATCGCCGCCGACATTCGCAAAGAGATCTTGCCGCGATTGCGCTTCCTCCAGCAGGTGGGACTCTCGTACCTGACGCTCGACCGCCGCGCCGACACGCTATCGGGCGGCGAGGCCCAGCGCATCCGCCTGGCAGCGCAACTGGGCTCCAACCTGCGTGGCGTTTGCTACATCCTCGACGAGCCCACGATCGGGCTGCACCCGCGCGACAACGGCATGCTGCTTGCGACGCTGCGGGAACTGAAGGAGCAGGGCAACACCGTCATCGTCGTCGAGCATGATGAGGCCACGATCGAGTCGGCGGATCTCGTCATCGACCTCGGCCCCGGCGGCGGCGTGCACGGAGGCGAAGTGGTCGCCATGGGGCCACCGCACACCTTGCGCCAATACCCGGCTTCCGTCACCGCGCGCTTTCTCGGGCAGTCACGCCGACGGCTGGGACCGCTCCGCAGCGTCGCCCTGCTTCCGCGCCTGACGATCCACGGGGCCGCCGAACACAACTTGAAGCACATCGACGTCGAGATCCCGCTCGGTGCCTGGACCTGCGTCACCGGGGTGTCCGGCTCGGGGAAATCGACGTTGGTACGCGACGTGCTCTATGCCGGCCTACGGCGCGAGCTTGGGGTATTCACGGGTCGCGTCGGCACGCATCAGGCCATCAGGGGTCACCAGGGCATCGAGCGCGTCGTCGAGGTCGATCAAACGCCGATCGGCAGAACGCCACGGTCCATCCCGGCGTCGTACGTCGGCTTTTTCGACGAGATTCGCAAGCTCTACGCCATGACACCGGAAGCGCGCATGCGCGGCTACACGGCGGGCCGTTTCTCGTTCAACGTCAAGGGTGGACGCTGCGAGGCCTGCGCCGGCCAGGGCAAGATCAAGATGGAGATGAGCTTCCTGCCGGACGTCTATGTCACCTGCGAGGCCTGCGAAGGGCAGCGGTTCACCGACGAGACGCTGGCCGTGCGCTACAATGGCAAGAGCATGGCGCAGGTGCTCCGCATGACGGTCGAGGAGGGAGTGGATTTCTTTACTGCGGTTCCGGCCATTGCCCAGCCCCTGCGGCTGCTGCACGACATCGGCCTCGACTATCTCACGCTCGGTCAGGGGAGCAACACGCTCTCCGGTGGCGAAGCCCAGCGCATCAAGCTGGCCTATGAGCTGGGCAAACAATCCCGCGGGCGGACGCTGTACGTCCTGGATGAACCGACCACCGGCTTGCATTTCGCGGACATCGAAAAGCTGATCGACGTCCTGCACCGCCTGGTCGACCGGGGCAACACCATCGTCACCATCGAGCACAACCTCGACATCATCAAGGAAGCGGATTGGATCATCGATCTCGGTCCGGAAGGTGGTGACGCGGGCGGCGAGGTGGTGGCCATGGGCCCGCCGTCGGACATCATCGCGAACGGCACCCGTTCTCACACAGCCCGGTATTTGCAGGAGTTTTTGCACGGCAGAAGCGAGGCAATGCCCGCATCCCATCTGCCCTCCGCGGGGCAGGGATAGGCGGAGGGTGGTCTTCGCACCTGCTGGCGTGCCGGGCAATTTGACTTCCCCCGCTCTGCCCCGTACTCTAACAATCCCCCGAGCGCACTCCCGCTCTTCGTGCCAGTCGCTTACGGATTTCGGCGGAACTTTCACGCCTCGCGGGAGAAGGATGACCCATGACCACAACGGAAGTACACGAGCTCCTCAACACCATGATGCGGGGGATCGACAAGAAGACAGCGCTCATCATCGAACAACTTCAGCATGCCGATCGGCCCGGCATCATCGTGCACCTCTCGCGCGACAAGCGCACGGGAACGCTGGAGATTCCCGAGGATGATCTGCGCGCCTGCCAAAGCGACCTCATGCGGCGCAACCGCGTGCGCACCGCCCTCAAGCGCGCCCGCGACCGCATGTGGGAAGAGACCACGTACATCTTCAGTACGAAAGTCGAGAACCAAAAGCCCGAAGGCACGAATTTCTTCCGCCCGATGCAGCGCGGCCGCGGACGGAGGTAAAGGGGAACTCGTCCCCCTCGCCCCCTGGGACTGTCGATAAATGCGAGTGGCCCCTCGATACGGCCCCTGAGGAAATGGGGCCTACTCGGGGTGAACGGAAAAACCCTCTGAAATCAACATGGAACCGCTCGCCCCGAGTAGCCGCCCTCTTTCCCGATCATCCCGAGTTGCGGCCTTCTCTTGGCCGCGTATCGAGGGGCTGGCGGCGTATCGAGGGGTGCCCGCTGGGTGACAATCGACAGTCCCCCAAACCGAGGAGGGGCCAGGGGAGGTTGGAAAGGTCGCGGCCCAGACTCAGCGGCTCTCCAGCTGTGTCAGCAGCTCACCGCGGTTCTTCGCCCATCCCTCGTCGTACGGCGAGATGTATTTCCATTTGGTCTTGATGGAGGCGAATTTCCATTCCCCGTTTTCGCGGACGTATTCCTCCTCGTAGGTACCCGCCATCCACTGCGCCCGGTTGGTGGAGGCGTCCGTCGTAGGCGCCTCGTAGTACCATTTCCCCGTCGCCTTATCGCCGGTGACATCGATGATCGGGTTGTGCACCATGTGCATGCAGAACGACACGCCCGACGGCACCACCTGGCCAAAGAAGATCTCGAGCCCCGCTTTGCCTTCGAACATCGACGCCGGACCCATACCGAAGTCCACCTTGGCGTTGTCGCTGAAGTGCGCGATCAATTGGTTACGGTTGCGTTCATCTTCGAGACCGGCGTCACACAGGTAGCAGTAGGTCGCCTTCAGTTTTCTGATTGCCTCGATGTCCTCTAGCACTTGCACCCGGGCCAAAAGCTCCTTCATCGACATGGTCAGTCCTCCGTTTCTTGCCAAGTGTCACGTTCGCGCGATGACGTCCGCCAGCTGCTGGTAAAGGGCATGGTTGCCGGCCACCTTGAGCTTGCCGCTCGTCCAGGCATTGAAGGGCTTGATCTCACCGCGTTGAATGGCCGCCCAGTCTTCGGCCGCGATGGTGATGGTCGCATCGGGGCGGTCGGCCTGTCCTTCATGGCGGACGATCTGGCCTTTGTCGGCCACGACATACCAATCCCTGCCGCCTGATCCCGTCAGGCGCAATTGCACGATTCCCGAAACCTCTTCGCTGCGCGCCGCCGCGTTTCTCGGTGCGGTGGGCATCGGCAGATTCAACAAACTCGCGATTCTCTGGGTACAGAAGTTATCGACAATCGGGTCTTCGCCGGGCAACTCGATGCCCATCTTCAGCAAGTTCTTCTGCACCCGGAGCACCGTGAGCGCGGCGCGGACGGTGGCGAACACCTCGTTGTAGAAGAAATTCTCCACCCGCCAGCCGGTCAGCTCCTCGTAGCGCTGGATCGTTTCTGCCGTGGTGGGGAAGCCATCCAAACGGGGCACGCCGGTGCCTTCGCTGAGCAACCAGTCCAGGGCGATCATGAATGCCAGGTCGGTTTCCGGATCCCCCAGCGTCGCCGCGTCCCAGTCGAGCACGGCGAGGACATCGCCATCCGGGCTGAACATCGTGTTGGGCAATCGGGCATCACCCCAGCACAAGGTCACGCGCGCCGGCGCGTAGCGGTTCTTCTTCAGCCACTCCAAGGACGCTTCGAGGATCGGCTGTCGCTCCTCCTTCGCCCAGTTGAGGTAGCACTCCCAGTAGTCGAGTTCCTGGTCCACCGGCCCGGTGCCCTGCGTAGGAACACCGAGAAACGACAGCCCTCGCTGCTGCCAGTCCAGCTTGTGAATGTTGGCCATCGCCCGCAGCGTCCCCCACCACATCTTGGCTCGCAACTCGGGTGTTGCGTCATGACAGATCCCGGAGGAATGGTACGGGGGATACTCGGAAGGCACGACCCCCGTGATCTTACCCATGATGTAGAAGGGGAAGCCGAGCGGGGCTTCATCCTGTTCCATCCAGTAGACTCTCGGAACCGGCACATTCGTACCTTGCAGGCATTGCATGATGCGGAACTGGCGTTCCAGCTTGAAGTCCGGATACACGGGATAGGAAGTTACGGCGCTGCGGAACAACATGCCCGCGGTGTGCTGCTCCCCCGCTTCCTGCCAGCGCAGCGTGAAAGGAATACTCACGTTGGTGAAGCCCGCGCCGACGCGTTCGATGTCCGAGATGGACAGATCTCGCGCCTGCGGCATCTGGCGCTGCAGCCAGGCGATGAGTTTTGGTTGAAGATCCGAAAGGTCGACGTCGTGCGACAGCATGGGACAGTCTGTTCCTGATCAGTATCCCTGGTAGCCGTACTTCGGGTACTTGCCGACCACCATCAGTTCGGTGGTGCCGTAACCGACTTCGTTGCCGCAACGGAATTCGGATCCGTAATCCACATAGCCCCAGATTTCGCGCATCACGTTCGGGTCGGTGATGTCGAGGCAATAGCCGTCCATCCATGCAGAGCCCATCCACAGGCCGTGGATGAAGTCCTTGTACGGCAGGCCATAGCCGCCCGGCGCCTGGTAACAGATGGTGATGGGACGGATCGCCACCTCCTTCTTGCTGCCGTCGATGGCCGTCATGATCACGCGGCCGCCCTTGAACCG
>DASVHW010000431.1 GCA_036382395.1 Candidatus Binatia bacterium
CACCGCTCGCGCTGGGTCGTGGAGCCGTTTCATCTGTTCGATTGCTGCCTGGTCTCGAACGGCGGGCTGGCGGTGATCGTCACCTCAGCGGAACGCGCGCGCGACCTGAAGAAGCCCCCAGTGTACATCCAAGGCATGGGCCAAGGACATCCCGGTGGCGACCCGGCAGAGACACTCACCTCCGGCGCGGTCTTGGCGAAACGCACGGCCTTCGCCATGGCCGGCATCACCACCAAGGACATCGACGTGGTCGAGCTGTACGACTGTTACACCTTCACCGTGCTGGTGTGCCTGGAGGACTACGGCTTCTGCGCCAAGGGGGAGGGCGGGCCGTTCGTCGCCGACGGCAAGACGGCGCCCGGTGGATCACTGCCAGTGAACACCGGCGGTGGCCAGCTCTCGTCCTTCTACATGTGGGGCATGACACCAGTCTCCGAAGGCGTCATCCAGATACGCGGCGAAGGCGGCGCACGCCAGGTTCCCAACGCACGGGTCGCACTCGTGAGCGGCAACGGCGGCATCTTGTCAACACACTCGACCCTGATCCTGGCGAGTCAATCGTGAGGAACCACTCCAGTTCCCCTCGCCCGCTGGGAAAGGGTCACTCAATCTTCCCTCTCCCGCTGAGTCTGTCGATAAATGCGAGCGGCCCCTCGATACGGCCCCTGAGAACACGGGGCCTACTCGGGGCGAACGGGGAACAGCTTGCGAAATTGATATGCAACCGTTCACCCCGAGTAACCGCCCTCTTTTGGCGGTGTATCGAGGGGGGCCCGCTGGGAGTAAATCGACAGACTCCTCTGGGAGAGGGTCATGGTGAGGGCTCGTAATGACCGCTGACTACAAGAAACCGATTCCGGCGGTGACCCCGGAGATGAAACCGTTTTTCGATGCGGCCAAGCGGCACGAACTGGTGGTGCAGCGCTGTACGCAGTGCGGCGCGCACCGCTTTCCGGCGCGCGAGATCTGCTCCAAATGCCTGTCGCGGGAAGCCGCGTGGGTGAAGGTGAGTGGCCGGGGTACCGTGTTCAGCTACAACGTCATGCACCAAGTCTACCATCCCGGCTTTGCCGACGAGGTACCGTACGCGGTGGTGGTCATCGCGCTCGAGGAAGGTGCCAAGATGACCTCCAACCTCGTTGGCATGAAGCCGCACGACATCAAGATCGACATGCCAGTGAAGGTTGTCTTCGAGGAGATCACCGAGGACATCACGCTTCCCAAGTTTGCGCCAGCTTAAGAAGAGAGTCCTGAGCACTAACCGGGAATCGTGTTCAACCCACGAACCTTCGCTGGACATAGCGGTGGCAGCGAATAGACTGTCCGGCTGGGAGGAATGCACATGAGCGCAGGGTCTGCGGCGGAACGGGTCATGGACGGCACCGCGTGGGAGGAGTTTTGCGAGACGCTGAAAAGCGCGGGGACGGTGGTTCTGCGCGACCGCTCACCCAAGGGGGCCTTGGACCGGGCGGAGGGTTACCGTTACCTGAGCCGGCTGGCCCGCTTGGCGCTCGAAAAGTTCGTCGAGCACGCCGATCCGGCCGCCCCTTGTTTCTACCGCCTCAGCCACGAAACGGGGAAGATCGGCTGCGACAACCCGGACAGCTATTACCAGAACGCCGAGATCAGCGGCCGGTACGAGTACCGGCTATGGGGCAATCGGGGAACCGTCTCGTACCTCGGCTTCGGCGCCTACTACGGCCACTACGGATCGAAAGCGCGTTCCGGTTGCAGTGGCTATCTCGACGTCGGAGATCTGCAGACTGCGCCAGACGACAGCTTCGAGATCATTCTCAGTTGCCGCAAGCATCCGGGCAACTGGCTACGGATGGAGCCTGACTCTTCCATGCTCATCGTTCGCCAGAACTTCCTCGACACGGCACACGAACGGCTCGCCGAGGTCCACATCGAGCGCCTCGGCGCCGCTGAACCACCGGCACCGCTGACACCGGAACATCTTGGTAACGGGCTCGCCAACGCGGCCCGCTTCGTCGTCGGCACGGCCGCCCTGTTCGCCGACTGGGCCGAAGGCTTCATGCAGCGCCCGAACGAGATGCTCCCGCTCGATCCAGCGCGAACCGGCGGCGCGCATGGCGATCCCAACATCTTCTACTACATGGGCTACTGGAAGCTGGGGCCGGATGAGGCGCTGATCATCGAGGCCGATCCACCACAGTGCGAGTACTGGAACTTCCAGCTCAACAACTACTGGATGGAATCGCTCGACTACCGCTACCACCACATCCACTACAACAAGCACACCGCGACCTATCGTCCCGACGGTTCCTTCCAGCTGGTCATCGCCCACAACGATCCGGGTATGCCGAACTGGGTGGAAACCGCCGGGCACACCGCCGGCACCATGGGCCTGCGCTGGATCAAGGCGGCCGATCACCCGCAGCCGCGCACGCGCGTGGTCAAGCTATCCGAGATCAAGCGCGGCTGAGGCGATCTACTTCCCCGCCGCAACCAAGGCACCGAATACGAACCGCGGCCCGCACAGCCGGCTCCACGGGAGTTGGTATGACTCTACACGTAGTGCTTCAACTGCGGCCAGATTTCCTTGAGCGGCCGTTTCAAACCCCGGCACACGTACACCGACCGATCGTTTTCGAACGGCATGCAGTAGCCGCACCGCACGGTACCGACCCGCTCGACCTTCTCGAAGAGCGATTCGAGGTCCTGTGACGGGCCACCGAGGACGATCACAACCTCCCCGGAATAGTCCCCGGGACCCCACAGCCAGTAGTTATTGTGGCCACTGATCGCCGGGGGAAGGTGCCGTGCCTTTCCCAGAACATCGATGGCGCCAGCTTCGCCGTAATTGCCAACGTAGATGGCCGCTTTCCGACGTTCCTCGACCGGCAAGCTCTCATAGGCTCTCGCCACCGCCTCAACGACATCTTCCCAGCCGAACATATCGGCGAAGTACTGCGGCAGCTCTCCCAACTTCGCGGTCTCCGAGGTGGCACCCTTGGCGCTTTCTCCAAGGTGGAGGAAGCGCGCATAGCGGACCAAAGTGTCCGCCGGTAGGACAGGGAGTGCCAACGGCGCGGTGATGATCCCGCCGATCGCCAGCGCAGAAATACACGCGGGTCTTAGCCAGCCCCTATCCGAGCGTTGCGTAAGTCTCTCGAAAACGATGGCGCCCGCGGCGAGCAGAAGTGGATAGATCGGCGCGAGGTAGTACGCCTTGGTCCTCTGCAGAATACACACGGCAAGAACGACCACGTAGATCCACCCGCAGAGTCGGTAGCGTTGCCCGTGTCGCGAAAAGAGGTAATACCAAATGCCCGCGAGCCATAGCGGCAATGTCAGCGGCTGCAGCATGAGGATTTGCTGCACCAGCAATTCGACCGGGGACATCGGCGCAATCTTGTACGTCTGCGCGTTATGCATGAACTCGAGCGTCGGCCAGCCGAGTCCGGCTTCCCATAAGATGTTCGGAAGAAAGAGGAGTGCCGCCGTGACCGCCCCGAGCCACAGCCACCCATCTCGGAGGTATTTCCGCTGCGGCGTGAGCAGCAGGGCCACGAGAACTCCACAGCCGAAGAGCAGCATCGAGTGTTTGTTCTCGAGTCCCAACCCGGCAACAACTCCGAACGCGAGCCACAGCCTGGAGTTCCCGGTGTTCACAATCCGGACGAGGAGGTACGCGGCCATCATCCAGAACAGCGGCTCCAAGACGTTCATCGAGAAGAAATTGCCCACCGCCAGGTAGAACGGCGCAACCACGACGGCGAGCGCGGCGAGGCCTTGGGCAAAGCGCCCGCCACCGAGCGCCCGCGTTATCGCGGCGGTCAAGAGAACGAGCAACGCTCCGGCCACCGCCGGCAGGAAGCGGATGGCGGACAGCGAATCCCCGAGGAGCCAGCGCTCGACGGCCAACATCAGGATGGAAAGCGGTGGGTGGTCGACGTAACCGAAGTCGAGATGTGCGCTGCAGGCGATGTAGTAGAACTCGTCTCTGAAGTAACCGTACTGGGTATTCGTGAGCAGGTGAAGCATGAGGGGGACCGCGGCCAGGCCCATGGCAAGCACCGTGTCCCGCACTCCGTTGCTCACTCTTGAAGCGTCAGCCATTCCCGTGGGCACCTCCCCTGCCGCTTGAATTAGCACATCTCTGGAGTACGGTGCGTACGGCATGATCGTCGAGGTTCGTTCCGTTTCAAAGCGCTTTGGAGATCGGCTGGCCGTCGACGATGCCAGCCTCGATGTTCCGCCCGGTCTCTGCTTCGGCCTGCTCGGCCCGAATGGAGCGGGAAAAACCACGACGCTGCGGATGATCTACGGCGTGACGCACCCGAGCAGCGGGAGCATTCGTGTCTTCGGCATCGACGTTGCCCGCGAACCGCGCCGTGCGCGGGCGCGTCTGGGTGTGACCTTGCAGCAGAACGTCCTCATCGAAGCCCTCTCGCCCAAAGAGAACCTCCGGGTCTTTGGCCGCTATCATTTGCTGCGCGAGCCGGAGTTGTCCCGGCGCGCCGACGAGCTGATCGACTTTCTCGAATTGCGCTCCCATGCCACCGTACCCGTCAGGCAGCTCTCGGGCGGCTTCCAGCGCCGGCTGGCGATTGCGCTGTCGCTGATCAACCGGCCCGAGTTGCTGATTCTCGACGAACCGACCACCGGGCTCGACCCCGCCGTGCGTCTGGCGCTCTGGTCGCGCGTCCGCGAGCTGCGCACGGCCGGCACGACGGTGCTGCTCACGACGCATTACATGGACGAAGCTCAGCGGCTGTGCGACCGGGTGGCCATCATGTCGTTCGGGAAAGTCATTGGTGAAGGCGCACCTGCCGAGCTCATCCAAACCCGCCTGGCCCGCGAGACCGTCGAGCTTGACTGTGCACCGGAGGAAGAACGCACGTTCCTCGATGGGCTCCAGGCCTCGGCCCCCCGCGTGCGCGCCGGCCGACGGCTCATGGTGTATCTCGACGACGCCACCACGCTTGCCGCCCGTGTTCGCCGGCGTGACCCCGACGACCTTCGGTCACTCGTCGTCCGGCCGACGAACTTGGAGGATGTCTTTCTCTCCTTCACCGGCACCAACCTGGAGTGGGGACAGTGACTGGCTTATGGCTTATGGCTTCTGACCATCTTGGGATCGGCGATCTGGGATAGCGATTTGCGATAGGCCATATGCAGTTTGGAGCCGGCGTGCCCTCACGCCGAGCGAGCGGGCTGAGGGCAGCCCGACTCCATGGTATCGCCGCTTCTGAACGATATGCGATAGGCTATATGCCATAAGCAAGTTCGCCGATGAGTCTCTCACTACCCCACGCGATCTCCGTCTGGCGGCGCAATGCGGCCATGTATCGCCGCACGTGGATGTTGAACATCCTGCCGAATTTCTTCGAGCCCGTCCTCTACCTGGCCGCTATTGGCATCGGTGTCGGTGGATACATCAACGAGATCGGCGGCACCTCGTACCTGCAGTTTCTGGCGCCTGGACTGATATGTGTCGCGGCGATGAACGGCGCCAGCTTCGAGGTGACGTACAACATCTTTGTCCGCCTGACCTTCGAGAAGTCCTACGACGCCATGTTGACGACGCCGATCGAGCCGGATGACGTGCTTGCCGGCGAAGTGCTGTGGGCAATGACGCGTTCGTGCATCTACGGCGGCTGCTTCTTCATCGTCATCGCCCTCTTCGGCCTGTTCCCGCGGCCCGCCGCGTTGTTGGTTCTGCCGATCATTCCGCTGACGGGATTGCTTTTCGCCGCGCTCGGCATGGCCTTCACGCTGCGTATCCCCAACATCGACCTGTTCAGCTTCTACTTCACGCTGTTTCTGACCCCGCTGTTCCTGTTTTCCGACATCTTCTTCCCGTTGAAAGAGCGGCTTTCGGGAGGGTGGCTATGGGTGGCAGAGATCCTTCCGCTGCTGCACCCGGTCCGCATGGCCCGCGCCACGTTCCGTGGCGAGGCTTCAACCATCCTCCTGTGGGACCTTGCGTATATGCTCGCCCTCTCTGGACTGCTTCTCGCCTGGGCGCGCCGCAGCGTACGCCGGCGATTGACCAGCTAGGCCGCATCCCTGGGTCTCTCCAGCGCGTAGGGGAAGCGACGACACCGCCGTGGGGAACAGGCCTCACGTAGACGGTTTCTCGATCACCGCATACCCAACTATGGAACCCGCGCTCTACAGCATCGCGCGCGCGATTCACGGAACGCGCGGCTCCAGTTGACCTCGGCACAGCCCCTCGATAGCTTCGGACTCGCTGATCATGCCCGCGCGCCAGTTCACTGCAGCAGCGGTCCAGCTCTGTGCCGGATCAAACAAAGCTGAGAATCTCGACAAGGCGGAATCGTTTGTCGCCGCGGCGGCCCGTCAAGGCGCCCAGCTCGTCGTCTTACCCGAGGTGTTTCTGTGGCGCGGACCGCGAACGGAAGAACGCCACGGTGCAGAGCCGATCCCGGGCCCGAGCACGGCGCGTCTCGCGGACCTGGCACGAGGCCTGAAGCTGTACCTCCTGGCGGGCTCCATCCTCGAGCAGACCGCCGGCGACACCGCTGGCGGCAAGGTTTTCAATACCAGTCTGCTGTTCGACCCCCGCGGGGAGATCATCGGGCGTTACCGCAAGACCCACCTGTTCGATATCGACCTTCCGGGTCACGTCACCATCCGCGAGTCTGACACCCGCGTCGCAGGGGACGAGGCGGTCACAGTGCCGACTGAACTGGGGGTGATCGGGATGAGCGTGTGTTACGACCTGCGCTTTCCGGAACTCTACCGGCGACTCACTTTGGCAGGGGCAGAGATCATCACCATTCCCTCCGCATTCACCTTCCCTACCGGCGCCGCACACTGGGAGATCCTGCTGCGCGCCCGGGCCATCGAAAACCAGGTCTACATCATCGCCCCGGATCAAATCGGCCGCAGCCCGAGCGGCCACGTCGATTTCGGCAACTCCATGATCGTCGATCCCTGGGGCAAGCCGGTGGCACGGGCCGCCGATCGCGAGATGGTGATCGTCGCCGAGATCGATCGAGACTATCAGCAGAAAGTCCGGCGAGAACTGCCATGCCTCGATCACATCAAGTTCGGAAGGTAGGGGCGCAGCATGCTGCGCCCCTACGCCCAAAACGGGTTCGGGAGACGCACGTCCCAACCGCCGCCCTAGCGAAATCGTTCTTCCGTGTCGTCACCACCGACGAGGCACGGGAACGGATCGCGGCGTTTCCTCCAGTTGGAACGGAGGTGGTTCGGGTTGCCGGCGCGCTGGGGCGCGTGCTCGCGCGGGATCTGACCGCGCCTGCGGACCTCCCCCACTTCCATCGCGCCAACATGGATGGCTACGCGGTCCGCGCCCAGGACACCTTCGGTGCTTCCGCCAGCATCCCTGCGTATCTCAAGCTGATCGGCTCCGTCGAAATGGGAAAGGCGCCAACGCGCACGGTGCGGAAGGGCGAGACCATGCACATCGCCACCGGCGGCATGCTGCCGAGCGGCGCCGATGCGGTGGTGATGATCGAGTATACCGAGGAACTCGGCGACGGCACCGTCGAAGTGCATCGAAACGTGGCACCGTGGGAAAACGTGCTGCGCACCGGTGAAGACATCGTCAAGGGAGAGCCTATCTTCGCACGGGGGCGACGCCTGCGCGCACGCGACCTGGGTGCGCTGACGGGAGTCGGCATCACACGCGTGCCCGTCTTCCGGCGGCCGCGGGTGGCCTTGATCTCCACCGGAGACGAAATCGTTCCGCCCGAAACCAGGCCGCGGCCCGGGCAGGTGCGTAACATCAACACCTATGCCTTGATCGCCATGGCGACCGAGGCAGGGGCCACGGTCACCGACTTTGGTGTGATCCCCGATCGTGCCGACCGGCTGCGGCAAGCCTTGGGGGCGGCCCTCTCTCGCCATGATCTCGTGCTCATTTCCGGGGGCAGTTCGGTCGGCACCAAGGACATCACGCTGGATATCATCACCTCCTTCCCGCGCTCCGAGATCCTCTTCCACGGCATCTCCGTGGCGCCGGGAAAGCCGACCATCCTGGCCCGGGCGCTCGGCAAGCCCGTCCTCGGGCTTCCTGGCCATCCGGTCTCGGCGCTCGTGATTTTCGAGGTTTTCGGCGCGCCGCTCATCCGTGTCCTCGGCGGTGAAGACCGCGGCGCTATCTTCGCGCCCCGGCGCACCATGTGGGCGCGTCT
>DASVHW010000432.1 GCA_036382395.1 Candidatus Binatia bacterium
GCCGCGATCGATCATTCCCTTTGCTGACCGACGTCATCTCTCGTCAACCTACCGAACGGTAGGATGGTCGGCCTATGGCCAAGGATTACACTCGACGCGATTTCCTGCGCGCCACGAGCGCGGCGGCCATTACGTTGGGGCTTGCCAACCTCGAGTTCGCCTGCGCCTCACCCGAAAAGCTGCCCACCGCCGCCGTGCCGTCACCCACGGCGGCACCGCCTCAGGTTGCAGCGAAAGTCCCCGTCCCGGACTACCGCGGCTGGGAGGATCTCTACCGCCAGCGGTGGACGTGGGACCGCGTCGCGCGCGGCACGCACACGATGACCAACTGCGTCTCGGGATGTGCGTGGAATCTGTACGTCAAAGACGACATGGTCTGGCGCGAAGAACAGAAATCGACATACAGCGCCTCGTCACCCGGCCTGCCCGACTTCAATCCGCGCGGCTGCCAGAAGGGCGCGTGCGGCGCCACCCTGATGTACTCGCCGTCGCGGGTCCGCTATCCGCTTCGCCGCACGGGAGAGCGCGGCGAAGGGCGCTGGGAGCGGATTTCCTGGGACGACGCACTGGCCGCGGTGGCGAGCGGCATGGTTGATGCCATCGAGAAGGAAGGACCGGCCAGCATCCTGTGTGAGCTGGGGCCTAACGTCGGCGCCGGCCCGAACACTGCGGCGCCCATACGCTTCTTCCGCTTGCTGGGCTCGCCCGCCACCGACTCCATGGCGCAGATCGGCGACCTCTCGGTCGGTGCCACCATGACGCTCGGCAACGGCCACCCCTGCGGTTCATCGGACGATTGGTGGCGTTCGTCGTATGTCGTGCTGTGGGCGTTCAATCCCTCCGCCACCCGCATCCCCGATGCCCATTTTCTCTACGAGGCGCGGTACCGCGGCGCCCAGGTGGTGGCGGTGTGTCCGGACTTGAACAACAGCAGCATTCACGCCGACCTGTGGATCAATCCGAAGCCCGGCACTGATGCGGCGCTGGCGCTTGGCGCCGCGCAGGTCATCATCGAAGAGAATCTCCACAATGCCGCCTATGTCTCCGAACAGAGCGATCTGTCACTGCTGGTCCGAACCGATACGCACCGGTTCCTGCGCGAATCCGATCTCCGCCGCGGCGGTTCGGAGGAGGCGTTCTTTGTCTGGGATGCCAAGCAGGGCCAGCCGGCGGCGGCCCCGGGCAGCGGCGGCAAGAAGGACCTGAACAGCAAGGACCTGCAAGTTGATTTGACGTTCAGCGGCACGGTTTCCATTGGTGGCAAGTCGGTACCTGTCCGAACCGTGTTCTCGCTGCTACGCGAACGCCTGGACAAGGAGTACCGCCCCGAACGTGTGGCCGAGATCACCGGCGTCGCCGCGACAACGATCCGGCAGTTCGCGCGCGGCTTCGCCAAGGCACCGGCCGCGCTCATCCTGTCACAGTGGGGCCAGTGCAAGTTCCTCCATGCCGACCTGGCGCAACGCTCGCAAATTTTGCTGGCCTCCCTCACTGGGAATCTGGGCCGCGCCGGTGGCGGATGGCGCGCCGGTGGCTTCTTTGCTCCCGAAGGGTTCGCGCTGCTTGCCATCCAAGAAGGGCTCGGCCTCGTCGACCTGGCCAAGTTCGCCGGCAAGAACTACGTCAATCCGGAGGAAACGGAGCGTTTCTTCGCCAGCTACTTTGTACCCGGCACGATCTGGCACGCGGTACACGGCGGGCTCGACGCGGTTTCGGGTGACCCGAAGCACGGAGACAAGAGCACGCCGCGTCCGGCGAAGGAGTACCTGAAAGAAGCCCTCGAGAAGAAGTGGTTCCCCATCTTCCCGAAGCCGGGACATCCGCCGCAGGTCATTCTGTCGATCTTCGGCAACGTGCTGCGCCACTCGCGCAACAACACCCGGCTGCTCGAAACGCTGTGGCCCAAGGTGAAGCTCACCGTCGATGTGAATTTCCGCATGAGCGAGACCAGCCGTTGGGCCGACATCGTCCTGCCGGCAGCCTACTGGTACGAGAAGATCGATCTCAAATACATGGTCTCGTTCATCCCGTACGTGCACCTCGGCGATCGCGCCGTCCCGCCACTGGGAGAGGCCAAGCCGGAATGGGAAATCTTCGCCTTGCTGTCGGACGCGGTCGCCAAAGAGGCGCGCCGGCGCGACCTCAAACCGTACACGGACATTGCCGAGGCCGAACGCGACGCGCGGCGTCTGGACGAAGCCTTCACCGATCGTGGTCGTTTCGGCGCCAGTGACCAGGAGAAGGCGATGGAGTTCATCCTCAGTTACTCCTCGCAGACGAAGAAGGTGTCGCTCCAGGACCTGCGCCGCGAAGGTGCCGTCCGTTTCAAAGGCACCGGTCCTCCCGGCGGCATGGCCGGCTACTACAGTGACTACTCGGAAACCGAGCCGCTGGTTCCGCATCGGTGGTTTGTGGAAAAGAAACAGCGCTGGCCGACGCTCACCGGGCGGCAGCAGTTCTACATCGACCACCAATGGTTTCTCGAGTGTGGCGAGGCGCTGCCGGTGTACAAGCCGCCGCCTGCCGCGGGCGGAGACTACCCGCTCGTCATGAGCGGCGGCCATACGCGCTGGAGCATCCACTCGCAGTGGCGTGACCAACGCCCGCTGCTGCGCCTGCAGCGCGGCGAGCCGGTGGTCTACATCAACGACCGCGACGCCGCCGAACGCCAGATCAACGATCACGATTGGGTGCGCGTGCGCAACGACCTGGGAGCATTCGTTGTACGCGCCAAGATCGTGCGCTATGCCCAGCCGGGGCAGGTGTTCGTCTATCATGCCTGGGAGCCGTACCAATTCCGCGGCGGCCGCAGCGACCACTCGATCATTCCCAGCCCGTTCAAGCCCACGAACCTCGTTGGCGATTACGGTCATCTGCATTGGACCTACGGCCACTGGGAGCCCAACCAGGTCGACCGCGACACCCGCGTGGAGGTCGAAAAGCTCTGACTCCGGTTCCCTCTCCCCCTTGGGGGCTTTGCCGAAGAAGCCACCGATGGGACGGGCTGAGGGCAGCCCGGCTCCAGGAGAGCGCGATTTCTGGAGCCGGCGTGCCCAACTACGAAGACATCAGCCACGCAACGCAGGCGTAGAGCGGGGCGAGAATCAGCAGCGCGATACCCGCATAGGCCAGGAAACCAGGCATCTCGACCCGGCTTGGCCCCGCACCTTCGGCGACCGCCTTCACCAGGAGGTTAGGGCCGTTGCCAATATATGTATTGGCGCCCATGAAGACCGATCCAACGCTGACCGCCGCAAGCAGCTCCGGCGCGTTTTGGGCCAACGCCCGAAGACGACGAAACTGAGCACCTGGCTCACGATGAAGAAGACGGCGATATAGATACCCATCACGCGGCCGAAGCCGATTGCGCGATTCAGATTCACCGCGAATCCGTAAGCCGTCAGTATCATGGCCCCAACAACGAGCCATCGCCACCCGGCGTTGGGCAAACCGTGCCTGATAGCGGCGTCGCCGCCGATCTCCAAGACGGCAGCGAGAATCAACATTAGGAACAACATCCGGTTGTATCTCTCCTTCGCCAATCGGCAGGAGCATTAGACAGCAGAACCGTAAACTACTGCCCTCGGCTGGGACTGCAGCATGCCAGGATCGAGAGGAGGTCTCTTCCTGGGCACAGCCCAGCCGAGGGCGTGGTGTCCATTATCAGGAAGCGGTGCTGACGATGGCGTCTTCCGGGTACCCCAGCATGCCAAACTCGGGGACGTCGAGACCCTCCATCTCAACCTCTGGGGTGACCCGCATCGGTTTGATCGCGTTCACGAGCGAGAAAACGATGTACGTTGCCCCGAACGCCCAGGCCACGCAAAGCGTTGCCCCCATGAGCTGGCAAAAGAACTGGCTCGTGTCTCCATGCAGCAAACCCGTGACGCCCTGGCCCACCTGTCCGAGATACGTCGTGGCCCCAATGCCGTTCCATCCGGCGCCGTAAGTCCCATCCGCGAAGATGCCCACGCAGATGGCGCCGAGCCAACCGCAGTAGCCGTGAACCGAGATAGCCCCGCAGGGATCGTCGACCTTGAGGACCCGTTCGTTGAACAGCACGCCCACACAGACGAGAACGCCGGCGAGGATGCCGATGATAATGGCGGATGTCGGACTCACGAAGGCACACGGCGCGGTGATGGCGACAAGTCCGGCGAGCATGCCATTGCAGGCCATGGAGATGTCTGGTTTGCCGAACTTGTAGTACCAGAAGATCAGCGCTGCCGCGGCGCCGGAACAGGCAGCCAGATTCGTGTTCACCGCGACTACACCGATTCGTAGATCGGTTGCGCCCAACGTCGAGCCTGGATTGAAGCCCATCCAGCCGAACAGCAGGATAAAGGTCCCGGTGACCACGAAAACAATGTTGTGCGCCGGGAAGGCGTTCGGCTTTCCATCCTTTCTATACTTGCCGATCCGCGGCCCGAGGATCACCGCGAGGGCCATCGCACAGAAGCCGCCGATGGCGTGGACGACGGTCGATCCCGCGAAGTCGACATAGCCGTGGCCAAGGTTGAGGGTCGAACCCCACTGCGACATCCAGCCGCCACCCCACACCCAGCAGCCGAAGATGGGATACAGGATGGCGCCCACGAACAGTTCGCAAAGGATGAACGCACTGAAGGTGATCCGTTCGCAGATAGCGCCGATGATGATGTAGCCGGCGGTCTCCATGAAGACGACTTCAAACAGCATGAGCACATTGGCGCCGGCGTCGTACGCCGGGCCACTGAGGAAGAAACCCTTGCCCCCGAGAAACCCCCACTGCCCGCCGCCGATGAGGAAACTATTGAGTGTGGGCGTGCCGCCGAGGTTGGTCGGAGCAGCATTGATCGCTACCCCGCCCCACTGAAAGGCATAGCCAACGGCATAGTAGGCCAGAAAGGCGAACACGTAGGCCGCGAAGTTCAGCATCATCAGGTGGGCGGCGTTCTTCTTCCGTACTAGGCCGCACGTGAGGAGCGCAAAGCCCGCCTGCATGAAGAGGACCAAGTATCCAGTGTTCAAGGTCCAGGCAAAGTTCGTGGCGATGCGGACGTGCCCGACCGTATCGGCCAGCTTTACCGCCAGCGGCTCCTTGGCGGCCGCGGCCTGGTACTCCTCGTAGTCCTTCTGCTTCTGCGGGTAGTCTGGGGCTGATTTGTCGGTCGGTTCCGAAACCACGAAGGAATTGCCCGCAGCATCCAATGCGGTGGTTTTGTCTCCGGTGGCGATGCCAGCGGGATCGGGCTTCGGTTCCTCGTCGGCGAGAGAAACCGGTGGCCTTCCTGCCAGGACGCCGGTGACGAGAAGCAGCAGAGCAGCACTGAACAGCAGCGATTGGCGGCCGCGCCGCCACACAACGATATCCATCATCTTGTCCTCCCTCCTGGTGTACACAATGGGTCTTCAATTCGGCTCCGACGCGCCCCAGCACCACTCGACTGGATGGGAACGTGCACAGCCTAGATGGCATCCTTCCCGCGTTCGCCGGTGCGAATGCGGACGATCTCTTCCATCGGCAGCACGAAGATCTTGCCGTCGCCGATGTGACCGGTGCGCGCCGCGTTGCAGATGGCTTCCACGATCTGCGCGGCGTTGCTGTCGTCGACAACGATCTCG